>CALCUU010000123.1 GCA_937906915.1 uncultured Phascolarctobacterium sp.
AACCACGTTGTAATCGTATTTGCAATGCACAAAAGTCAATTCGTACTAACGATATTGAAAATGTAGGTAAAACAGCTCGTCACCATACTTTCTTTGAAATGTTGGGTGACTTCTCCTTTGGTGATTACTTCAAAAAAGAAATTATCCCTTGGAGCTGGGAGTTCCTGACCCAAGTTTGCGAACTGCCCGTTGATAAACTGTGGATTACCATTCACACCGAAGACGACGAAGCTTATGAAATTTGGACTAAAGACGTTGGCGTTGACCCGTCCCGCATTATCCGTATGGAAGAAAACTTCTGGGAAATCGGCTCCGGTCCCTGCGGTCCTTGCTCCGAAATTCACATTGACCTTGGCGAAGAACGTGGCTGTGGCAAACCTGACTGCGCTGTTGGCTGCGACTGTGACCGCTTCCTCGAACTGTGGAACTTGGTATTCACCCAATACAACCAACACGAAGATGGTACTTACACTCCGCTGAAAAACAAAAACATCGATACCGGTGCTGGTTTGGAACGTCTTGCTTCCGTACTCCAAGGCAAACCCTCCAACTTTGAAACCGACTTGATGTTCCCCATTATTGAATACGCTGCAAAAATCGCTGGCATTGAATACGGTGCTGACGAAAAATCTAAAGTTTCCTTGAAAGTTATTGCTGACCACGCTCGTAGCATGACCTTTATGATTGGCGATGGCATTCTGCCCTCCAACGAAGGTCGTGGCTATGTACTGCGCCGCATCCTGCGTCGTGCAGTTCGTCATGGTCGCTTGATTGGCATTAACCAAATGTTCCTGGCTGGTGCTGTAGATATCGTAATCGAAATGTTCGGTCACGTTTACACCAACCTTGCTGAAAAACGCGAATACATCCAAAAGGTTATTGAAATGGAAGAAACCAGCTTCCTGCGCACCTTGAAACAAGGCAGCGAACTTTTGAATGAAGAAATCGCTAAACTGAAAGAATCCAATGGCACTGTTCTTGACGGCGCAACTGCTTTCAAACTGAACGACACCTTTGGCTTCCCCTGGGAATTGACTGCTGAAATTCTCGAAGAACATGGCATGACCATGGACAAAGCTGGCTTTGACGCTGCTCTCGAAGTTCAACGTAAAATGGCTCGTGACGCACGCGACGACAAAGCAGGCCGTCCTGTTATCTATAACACCAACGGTGTAGTAGTAGCTGACCTTAAAGTTGACGAAGCTGCAACCGCTGGTAAAATCGTAAGAATTTACCCTGCACATGATGCACAACCTATCGAAAACGCTGGTGACGGCACTGAAGTTGCTGTAATCTGCGACGTTACTGCTTTCCACGCAGAAGGCGGCGGTCAATTGGGTGACATTGGTACCATTACTGCTCCCACTGGCGTGATTGAAGTAACTGTTACCAAAAAGCTTCCTGACGGCGCAACCATTATGGTTGGTAACGTAATCGAAGGCACTGTTGCAGTAGGCGAGGAAGTAACCTTCGCAGTACAAAGCAACCGTAAAAACGATATTGCTCGTAACCACACTGCAACCCACTTGCTCCACGCTGCATTGAAACAAGTTTTGGGCAGCCACGTAAACCAAGCTGGTTCCTACGTTGGTCCTGACCGCTTGCGCTTTGACTTCTCTCACTTCTCCCAAGTAACCGAAGCTGAACTGAAAGAAGTAGAAGCAATCGTTAACGAAGAAATCCTCGCTGGCAAAGACGTTGCTATTGAAGAACTTCCCATCGAAGAAGCTAAAAAACGTGGTGCAACCGCACTCTTCGGTGAAAAATATGGTGATGTTGTACGTGTAGTAACCGTTCCTGAATTCTCCATGGAATTCTGCGGTGGTAGCCACGTAAGCAACACTGCTCAAATCGGTATGTTCAAAATCATCTCCGAAGCAAGCACCGGTGCTGGCGTTCGTCGTATTGAAGCTGTTACCGGTCATGGCGCAGTTGAACACGTAAACGCAACCGAAGCTATGGTAAAAGGCTTGGCTGCAGAACTGAAATGCCGTGTGAACGACGTTCCTGCTCGCCTCGAAGCATTGCAAGCTGAACTGAAAGCTACCCAAAAGAAAGCAGAAGAATTGGCTGCACAAATCGCTAAAGCACAAGTTAGCAATGTTGCTGACCAAGTTCGCGATTTGAAAGGCGTTCCTGCTCTCGTACAAAAAGTTGAAGTTGACAGCATTGATGCTCTCCGCAACTTGGGTGACCAAATGCGTGACAAAGTTGGCGGCGTTGTAGTACTGGCTTCCGTAATGGACGGTGGCAAAATCTCCATCCTGACCATGGCAACTAAAGACGCAATCGCTAAAGGCGCACACGCTGGCAACATCGTAAAAGCTGTTGCTAAAGTTTGTGGCGGTGGCGGCGGTGGTCGTCCTGATATGGCGCAAGCTGGCGGTAAAGATGTTTCTAAACTTGATGAAGCATTGGAATCTGCTTGGGCAACCATCGAAGGTATGATTAAATAAGAATTTTATGCAAAGCGTTCTACGTTGTAGAACGCTTTGTTTTATGTTAAAATTGTAGTATTAGAGATAAAGGAGGCGAATACCATGACTGAAATCTCTCAAGAAACTATGATGTTTAAACGCGCACCTGAAAAACAAGAGGTGGCAGATACCATAAAAGAAGTTTACGCAGCCCTTGAAGAAAAGGGTTATAATCCTGTTGACCAATTGGCTGGCTATTTGCTTAGTGGTGACCCTACTTATATCACTAGCTTCAAAAATGCCCGCACCAATCTGCGTCGTCACGAACGCTATGAACTGATTGAAGAGCTTGTAAAAAGCTACTTAAAAACTTTAGGCAAATAAGGAGAACGATATGCGAGCAATGTCCCTTGATGTGGGCACAAAAACTATTGGCATTGCCACCAGTGATTTAATGTGGATGATTGCCAATGGGGTAGAGACTATTAGACGTACCAGTGTGGAGCGTGACTTCACCCGTATTGGCGAGCTGATTAAAGAGCACGAGGTTAGTACCCTCGTCGTAGGCTATCCTAAGAATATGAACGGTAGCATTGGCGAGCGTGCGCAAATCTGCGAAGCCTTTGCGGAAGAATTGCGTAATCGTTTCCCTGCCTGCAAGGTAGTGCTGTGGGACGAACGACTTTCCACCGTTGCTGCGGAAAAGGTTTTGCTTGACGCAGATATGCGTCGCAACAAACGCAAGAAGATTATTGATATGATGGCTGCTGTGGTAATTTTGCAAAACTATCTGGACAGCAACCCTGCTCATTGATAATGTGCTGCAGCTTCTAAAAATTGACAGAAGCAGGCAGGTATTATAGAATAAACTTATATTTTACGAAAGAGGTGCCGTAATGGAAAAAGATATTAAAAACGCTGAATTCGACGCTATGACTGAAGAAGAAATTCAAGACAGCATCGTAGTTTTGACTGACGACGAAGGTAACGAAAGCTATTTCATCGAAGAAATGGTACTGCCCGTTGGCGACAAACAATTTGCAATTTTGGTTGGCATCAACGAAGATTGCTGTGACGAAGAAGAATGCCACTGCCATGACCACGAAGATGAAGACGAAAACGTAATCATCGCTCGTATTGAGTTCAACGAAGAAGGCGAACCTGAATACGTTGCTCCCACCGATGAAGAGTTCGAAGCAGTAAAAGTTGCTTACGAAAAATTCTGGGAAGAGGAAGAGTAAAATATTGCCGGACGGTTTGTCCGGCATTTTTTAGTAAACAATGCTTAAATAAACAAATTTATCACTTTACGCAACGGAAAAATGCTTAACGCTCCTTTTAGTTGAAAACATAGACAGTCGCAAAACTCGCTGCGCTCAGACAGTTGCTCCTTACCTATGTTTTCACTTATCGTCGCTACATTTTTAATGTTGCTTAAAAGTTGATAAATTTGTTCTAGGAGTTTAGCAATAATGATAAAAAAATTATTCGTAATAGCGTCCACAATATTTGTACTGGCGGTAGCCGGACTGATGGGGTGGATGTACATTATGGGGGATAACAAGGAGTTTGCGAAAGAGGGAGCGCAGATTGTGCATGTGAAGGTGGGGATGACTACCACGGATATTGCGCAGATGCTCCACGAAAAGCAGCTTGTTAAAAATCCTGATGCCTTTAAGTTTGAAGCACGCTTTAAGGGTTTGGCTACCAAATTGCAGGCTGGTATGTATAAGATTGAAGGCGGTATGAGTAATGGTGCCATCGTCAATGAATTTGCCAATGGTCGTATTGAGCTGATTGACTTCATCGTACCCGAAGGCTTTAACGTAGTTAAGACTGGTCGCAAGCTGGAAAGCTTGGGCTTGGGTAAGGCAGATAAGTTCATTGAACTTGCTAAGAACTACGCACCTTACGATTACATGCGTACGGATAACCCCCACGTTATTTTTAAATCCGAAGGCTTCCTGTACCCTGCAACCTACAAGGTTCCCTACGGTGCAAGTGAGGAAGAGTACCTGCATATTTTCGTTAGACATTTTAACGAAGTGATGGAAAAGAATGGAGTCCTTAAAGCTGTTAAGGAACGTAACCTTGATTTGCGTGACGTGGTGAATATGGCAGCAATGGTAGAGATGGAAGCTGTCTATGCAGATGAACAGCCTCGTATTGCAGGGGTGTTCCATAAGCGTATTGAAATTGGTATGCCTATCCAGTCTGACACCACAATTCAATACATCTTAGGTGCTCAAAAGGAAACCATTACCTTTAAGGATACGGAGATTCAAAATCCCTATAACACTTATCAAAACTACGGTTTGCCCCCTGGACCCATTGGCAGTCCTAGCCTGAGTGCCATTAAGGCTGTCCTTGAACCGGAGCAAACTGATTATTTATATTTTGTTGCAGAAAACAATGGTCACCACCGCTTTAGCAGAACCTATGCTGAGCACTTGCGTGCCATTGATGAGATTTATTACGGGAGATAATAATGAGTAGAGTTTTAGAAAAACCTGAGCTGCTTGCTCCTGCTGGTAATATGGAAAAGGGCAAAATGGCTCTTTTGTACGGTGCAGATGCCATCTACTTAGGTGGTAAGGCTTTTGGCTTGCGTGCTTTCGCCAATAACTTCTCTATGGAAGAGATTGGGGAGATTACTGCCTTCGCCCACGATTTAGGCAAGAAGGTTTATGTTACCGTCAACATTTTTGCTCATAATGAAGATGTAAATAAGTTGCCTGCATATTTGCAGGATTTGGAAAAGGCGGGCGTAGATGCGCTCCTTATTTCTGACCTTGGGGTGTGGAGCGTAGCAAAGCGAGTTGTTCCCAACCTGCCCTTGCACGTAAGTACCCAAGCTAATACCACTAACTTTGAAACTGTCAACGCTTGGCACGCACTTGGTGCAGAGCGTGTTGTTTTGGCACGCGAGCTTTCTCTTGCGGAAATTGCAGAGATAGGCGAGAAGACTACTGTTGAACTTGAAACCTTCGTCCACGGCGCAATGTGCATTTCTTATTCCGGTCGTTGTCTGTTAAGTGCATTCCTTACCGGTCGTGACGGTAATCGTGGTGCCTGCGCACAAGCTTGCCGCTGGGATTATACTATTATGGAAAAGAATCGCCCCGGTGAGCAGTTCGATATCCAAGAGGACGAACGTGGCACTTACATTATGAACAGTAAGGATTTGTGCCTTATTGATTATTTGCCGGAACTGATGCGCGCGGGCGTATGCAGCTTGAAGATTGAAGGCAGAATGAAGAGCGTGCACTACGTTGCTACCGTAGTTAGCACCTACCGTAAGGCAATTGATTCCTGCTTTGCCAATATTGATAAATATAAAGTGCGTAAGGCTTGGCGTGAGGAGCTGGAAAAGGTTTCCCACCGTCCGTACACCACAGGCTTTGCCCTGGGTAAGCCTGACGAAAATTCCCAAGTTTATACCACTTCCAGCTACGAGCAGACCCATGACTTCGTGGGTATCGTAACTGGCTATGACGTTGAAAATAAACGTGCCCTTTTTGAACAACGTAACAACGTAAAAGAGGGAGAAGTGCTTGAACTTTTAATGCCCGATGGCAAATTGCTGGAAGTTACCCTCGCAGATATGCGTAACGCTGACGGTGAGCATATTGACTGCGCACCTCACGCTCAAATGAAGTTCTCCATTGCCAGCGATGTGGAACTGTTGCCCTGTTCTTTACTCAGGAGGAAGGTTAAATGAACGATTACGACCGAAGTATGATTTATGCCCAAGTTGAGCCTGAACGTATTGCAGATGTGAACTGGATTATGGAGGGCTACGAGCATTTAGCCTTGGTTGGTACCATTGACGGCAAGGCAGGCTTGGTAAAATTTTATGCAACGCCTGATACATTCGACGATGTTATCGACATTTTAGAGAATATGCCTTTCAAAGTAGATATTTTGGAAGAGTTTTGCGAAGAATTGATGTAAGACTAGTGTCAAATTCTTGAAAGATTTATTTAAGAGTGGTAAAATACTAGGGTGGACTATGTCTAATTTTAGGTTAAGGTGGTGAAGTAATGACACGTTTAAACAAGGTTCTGGAGGTTATGGCAAAGGAACAGGTGGACTGTGTCATTATCAAGGACGAAACTACTATCCGTTACGTGACGGGTTTTAGTGGCGATTCCAGTTTATTCTATCTTGACCGCTTCAAAGGTATCTTAATTACAGATGGTCGTTACACGGAGCAAGCTAAGCACGAAATGAAAATGTTCCAAGTGTTGGAATACACTGGTAGCATTTGGGCTGCTGCTGCAGAGCTTGCCAAGGATGCAAAGGTTGTTGGCTTTGACGGAGCCTGCTTCACCTACGCAGATTACGTGGGCTTGAAGGAGCTTTTGGGCGAAGAAACCTATATGCAAAGCCTTGACTTTAGTGGTATTCGTCAGATTAAGGATAATAAAGAACTTGAACTGATGGTGCACGCTGCCCGCATTGCGGACGAAGCATTCTTTAAACTGCTGGACGACATCAAACCGGGTCGCACGGAGCGCTCTTTGGCAGGACGTTTGGAGTATTACATGCGTGCCCTTGGTAGTGAAAAGGTTTCCTTCGATACCATTGTTGCTTCCGGTGTACGCAGTGCACTGCCTCACGGTATGGCAAGCGACAAGGTGGTTGAAGTAGGCGACTTTATTACCTTCGACTTTGGTGCTGTGTATAAAGGGTACCATTCTGATATGACCAGAACCGTTGTCCTTGGTATGGCGCGCGATTGGCATAAGGAAATTTACACCGTTGTCCAAGAGGCTCAGTACAAAGGGCTAAAGGCTGCACGAGTTGGTATGACAGGACGTGAGCTTGACGCTATTGTCCGCGACTGCATCAACGCTTGTGGTTATGGCGATTACTTTGTCCACGGACTTGGTCATGGGGTAGGCCTCGAAATTCACGAGTTACCCAACATTAACAAGCGTGGTAATACCAAGCTTGAAACTGGTATGATTTTTACCATTGAACCTGGTATATACATTCCCGGCAAAGGCGGGGTTCGTATAGAAGATACTGTTGTTTTGACAGAAGATGGAGCTAAGGCTTTGAACGGTGTCAAAAAACAGCTCATTGAAATTGTTTAATATTAAAACACAAATATTAGGAGGGCTTAATTATGATTTCTACCAACGAATTCAAAACTAACGTAACCGTTACTATCGACGGTGATCCCTGGCAAGTAGTTGAATTCCAACACGTAAAACCCGGTAAAGGCGCTGCATTCGTACGTGCAAAAATGCGTAACATGTCCACCGGTGCTGTAGTTGAACGTACCTTCAACGCTGGCGAACGTATGCCTAAAGCTCGCATCGAACGTCGTGCTATGCAATACCTCTATGAATCCGACGGCATGTATGTATTCATGGATAACGAAACCTATGACCAAATGGAATTGAGCAAAGACACCCTGGGTTCTGCTCTTAACTTCCTCCAAGAAAACATGGACGTTAAAATCATGACCTACGAAAACCGTGTATTGGGCGTTGACCTCCCGAACACCGTTAACCTGACCGTTGTTGAAACCGAACCCGGCATCAAAGGCGACACCGCTACCGGCGGCAGCAAAAACGCTACCATGAACACCGGTTATGTTGTAAAAGTTCCTCTGTTCATCAACGAAGGCGACGTTCTCGCAATCGATACCAGAACTGGCGACTACATCTCCCGCGCTTAATTAAAACGCGTGATAAGCACTGTCTAACTGT
>CALCUU010000124.1 GCA_937906915.1 uncultured Phascolarctobacterium sp.
CTAAGGAAGAAATAATCAAAGACCCTGTTCAGGTTCCAGAATGGCAGGAGGAGAAGCAGTCCGTTGTAATTAGACCCATTATCAATTACGATAACGCTCCTAAGTCCATGCCTGAAGGTAATTTCATTCCCTCTGATGAGCGTGAAGAAATAGTTTACGAAGAAGAAGCTCCCGTTGTTGAAACAGCTTCTCGTAGACCAATCATCATCAATAATTACGCTAAGCCTAGTGTTGAAGCAGAGCCGCCTAAAAAAGCTGTTGAACCTGAAATAACCATTATCGACAGCGCAGATAACATAGTTCCCACAGCAGGAGCTCAAGGTAAACTTTTTAGTGAAGATACTATTAAAAAATCTTCCTATAAGTTACCGCCCTTAGAAATTTTAGACAAGCCTGTCGTTACGGATCCGGTATCCTACAAAAATGACATTATGCGTCAATGCTCCGTCTTGGAGCAAACCTTAGCTGATTTCAAGGTAAGAGCAAAGGTTATCGCAGTTACCAGAGGTCCTTCCGTTACACGCTTCGAGCTGGAACCTGCACCTGGCGTAAAGGTAAGCTCCGTTGTAAATTTGGCTGATGACATTGCCTTAAAGCTTGCGGCACCCGGTGTCCGCATAGAAGCCCCCATTCCAGGCAAGGCTGCCATCGGTATTGAAGTTCCCAATATTAAAAATGACCCTGTAAACTTTAAAGAAGTTGTAGATAATGAAGTTGTTGCTAAGCAGGAATCCAGACTGTGCATCGGCTTAGGCAAGGATATCAGCGGTAACATTATTCCGGCTGATTTGTCCAAGATGCCTCACCTGTTGGTTGCAGGCTCCACCGGTTCCGGTAAATCTGTTTGCATCAACACAATTATCGCAGGTATTTTATATAAGGCACACCCTGATGAAGTAAAACTCATCTTGGTTGACCCCAAGGTTGTAGAATTATCTAACTATAATGGCATACCGCACCTGCTTGTTCCCGTAGTAACAGAGCCTAAAAAAGCAGCATCTGCTCTGCATTGGGCAGTTGCTGAAATGGAAAGACGTTACAAGGCTTTTGCTGATAATCACGTGCGTGAGATTAAAAGCTATAACGCTCAAGCAGTGGAGAAAATGCCTTACATTGTTATCATCATCGACGAATTATCTGACTTGATGATGGTGGCTAAAGTTGATGTGGAAGATGCCATCTTACGCTTGGCACAAAAGGCTCGTGCTGCCGGCATTCACTTAATCTTAGCTACACAAAGACCCTCTGTCGATGTTATTACCGGCATCGTTAAAGCAAATATACCGTCTCGTATTGCTTTTGCCGTATCCTCCCAAACAGACTCCCGCACCATACTGGACATGGGCGGCGCAGAAAAGCTTTTGGGCAAAGGGGATATGCTATTTTATCCAATCGGTTACAACAAACCAGTTCGCGTTCAAGGTGCCTTCGTTAGTGACGCCGAGCTTAACAGAATTGTTGACTTTATCGTTAAGCAATCTATTCCTGTTGAATATAAGGAAGAAGTTACTAGCCAAGCCCTGGAATGTGACGCCAAGGAAACTGCTACCGTAGAAGATGGTAGCAATTCCATGATGGAGGATGAATTATTTGAAGACGCTTTGCGCTTAGTAATTGACATGGGACAAGCTTCTTCTTCCATGCTGCAAAGACGCTTCCGCATAGGCTACACCCGTGCTGCACGTCTTGTAGATACTATGGAAGAATTAGGAATTGTTGGTCAATCAGTAGGTAGCAAGCCACGCGAAGTAATATTATCCCGTCAGGAAATTGAAGAAAGATTTTTAAACCATGATTAAGGGGGAAAACCTTATGGATAATTTGGATAATGTGGATAACATTGACAATGTGAATAGCGTTGGCAAGATTTTAAGGGAAGCTAGAATTAAGAAAGGTATGTCCCTTATCGACGTAGAAAAGGCAACTACCATTCGCTGTTCCTATTTAGATGCCTTAGAGCAAGATAAATATGAAAATTTACCTGAAGAAGTGTTCATTAAAGGTATGATTCGTAACTATGGCAACTTCTTAGGCTTAAATGGTCCTGAGCTGGTAGATGCTTACAAGGCACAAAAGGCAGGCACCGTTATTGAAAAAGTAAAGAGCAAAGGTATTCGCGAAGTTGATACCGTAAAATTGAACATTTCTTTAAAGCAACATCGCAGTGTAGGCAGTGGGGTAGATGCTTATCAAGGACCTAATAACAAGAAGAGTATTGCTAAGCAAATTATTGCAGGCGCTTTAGGTGTTGTAGTATTGGTAGCAGGCTACTTTGTTATGCCTAAGGCTATGGAGCTGTTACATTCTAAAGAAGAAGCAAAAGCTCCTGTTGTAGAGGTAGTACCTGCTCCTGCTGAAACTCAAAAAGAAGAAACCGTTGCTCCTGTAACTGAAAAGGTTACTTTGGAAATGACTGCTCACGGCGATTGTTGGCTTGAAGTTAGCGCTGACGGCAAGAGCATTTTTGAAGGTATGCTCCGTGCTAAAGACGTTAAAGCCTTTGAAGCTGACGAAAAATTGATTGTTAAATACGGTAACGTAGGTGTTATGGAAGTTATCGTCAATGGTGAACCTGTAAGCATGCAAGGCGAGCAGGGTGTTGCCATTAAAACCTACACCAGATAAATTCGGAGATAGAGTATGAAAAAGTTTTTGCCGATTTCTAAAGAAGAAATCGTTGAACGTGGTTGGAATCAAATAGATTTTTTGTTCATTAGCGGTGATGCCTATGTGGATCATCCGTCCTTTGGACCTGCTGTTATCTGTAGAGTGCTTGAAGCACAGGGCTACAGGGTAGCTTTGCTGTGCCAGCCTGAATGGAAAAACATTCATAGCTTCGCTGCTTTAGGCAAGCCTCGCTTGGGTGTTTTGATTTCCGGTGGTAATTTAGATTCCATGCTGTGTCATTATACTGCGGCTAAAAAGCCTCGTACCAATGATAAATATACTCCCGGTGGCGAAATGGGTAAGCGCCCTGACCACGCAACCATGGTCTACGCTCAACAAGCTAAGAAGCTGTGGCCCGACCTGCCCGTTGTAATTGGTGGTATTGAAGCTAGCTTGCGTCGCTTCGTACATTTTGATTACTGGGAAAACAAACTGCTTCCTTCCATTTTAGAAAGTAGTGGTGCAGATTTGCTGGTCTACGGTATGGGTGAGAAGCAAGTCGTAGAAATTGCAGACTTCCTCGCAGGTGGTGCTTCCTTAGAAGATATGCACTACATTCGTGGTACTGCTTATGCTTCCAAAGAAAAGCCCGCTCTTGAAAAAGATGAATATGTTGAGCTCCCGTCCTTAGCAGAAATCAAAAATGATAAAGCTCTCTTTGCCAAAGCGTATAAATTGCAAAGCAAGGAGCAAGACCCTTTCTATGGTAAAACCGTAATTCAAAAGGGCTTGAAAAAATATATTGTCCAAAATCCTACAACCTTTCCCTTAGAGCAAGAAGAAATGGATGCC
>CALCUU010000125.1 GCA_937906915.1 uncultured Phascolarctobacterium sp.
GTTCTTTCCCTGTTGGGACTGGTCTTTAATTTAATCTTGCAGTTCGTAGAACGCAAAGCGATTCCTTGGAAATAGTTTCATAGACAAAAAAGCACGTTGCAAATTGCAACGTGCTTTTAATTTTAAGCGACAGCATTTCTGTTGACAGTTTCTATGGCGTTACGAATCCTCATCCATACACTCAAATCCGTAAACACTTCTACAACGCTTCCCTTGTCAGTAAAAGGAGTCTCTTGTAAAACAGATAAATCTTTCAGCAAGCCATTGTGTAAGCCTATCAATCTTTCAAAATATCCAAATACATATCTAATCTTGCGTTAATATATCCAGCAAATAGATTCTCCATTGCAGACAGATTATGCTTAACGTGATATTCATCAAACGCATTGTAGTAAGAAATTCTATCAGTAAATTTAATATCTATAGGCGGATATCCAGCTTTCATCAGTTCAAGATTTATAAGCAATCTTCCCGTCCTACCATTACCATCAATAAACGGATGGATTCCTTCAAATTCAATATGGAAACGTGCTAACTTCGTCACGATATGTTCTGTGCTTTCTACAAATGCATGCAGCAACTCTTCCATTTTAGGAGCAATAAGATATGGTTGCACAGGTTCGTGTTGAGCACCCATAATGCGTACAGGAACTCTACGATACACACCACGGTCTTCTTTCTTATCTGCGAGTACAAGATAGTGAATTTGTTTAATAACACTTTCACTAATAGGAACATTATTTTTTACAAGCTCACTTACAAATTCAAAAGCTTCTTTGTGCCCAACTGCTTCCATATGGTCCTTCAAAGGTTTCTTGTCAATAGTAAGACCTCTAAGTACTAAATCTGTCTCTCTTAAAGTAAGGGTATTACCTTCAATAGCATTAGAGTTATAGGTATATTCTATAATAAATTCTTCGTTTAGCCTTTCAACTTCACCTGCAGTTAAAGGTCTTCTTCCATCTAACTCTACTTTTTTACGGTCAATTTGTTGTAAAATACTTTCCTTTGATTTGTAACGTCCGTCTACCGGTTTCTTTGCATCAGCAGGAATTTTCCAACCACGACCTTCTTGATACGCACCAGGAACTTTACCTTCGGAACAAAGTATACGTATTCTTCTATCAGAAATGCCCCATTTTTCAGAAGCCTGTTTTGCGGTAATAAACATAGGTTATCCCTCCTATCTTATTTATAGTTTACCACTTTATCGGAACAACACCAACAGTATCGGAATAATATTTAGTAAAATCTCGGAACAATATAAACAAAAAACGAGTAAGAGCCCTAAAACTCTTACTCGCTTAATTTTTAATTACCTCTTACATAATGTCTGGGCACGCGTGGACTCACGCCACAAATCACTTCGTAGCAAATCGTCTCCGCCCATTCAGCAACAAGCTCCATTGGCAGCTCACGTCCGCCAAAAACGATAACCTCGTCCCCAACTTTCACGTCAGGAATATCTGTAACGTCAAGCATCACTTGATCCATACATACCCTGCCGATAATGGGAGCCTTTTCTTCATTTATAATCATATATCCTTTGTTAGAAAGGCGACGACTTACGCCATCTGCGTAACCAATGGGCAAGGTTGCGATAATGCTTGGTCTATTTAAGGTATGAGTTCTACCGTAACCAATGGTTGCGTCAGCAGGTAGTTCTTTAATGAAGGAAATTTTCGTTTTCACGGTCATAACAGGCTCGAAACCCTTGTAGCATTCAATCATATGGGCAGGGTGCAAACCGTAAAGAGTAATTCCTTGGCGCACCATATCCATTTGATATTCCTGTAGCTCCGACAACGCAGCACTGTTGGCGATGTGACGAATGCCAGGATTTACGCCCGCTTCTTCAATGGCAGCAAGCGCTTCTTGAAAACGCCCGAACTGGTAAGCAGCGTACTCCTTATCGTCCCAATCCGCAGTTGCAAAGTGAGAGAAGGTTCCTTCAATTTCAATACCGGGCAAGCTTGCCGCCAATTTGGCAAAGCTTCCTGCGTCACGAACATGGACACCAATGCGGTGCATGCCCGTATCAATCTTAATGTGGATTTTTGCCTTAGTCTTCTGCTTCAAGGCAGCTTCGTTCAAAGCGTAAAGACGCTCCTCATCAAAAACTGCTTGGCTAATATCGTAGCGCACTACTAAATCAGCAACCTCCGGAAGCATGGAGCCTAAGATTAAAATTGGCAAATCAATTCCCGCCTCGCGCAGCTTTACTGCTTCCTGCAAAAGAGCTACCGCCAAAAAGTCAGCGCCATTACGAGCAGCCTCTTGCGCAACGCGAACAGCGCCGTGTCCGTAAGCATCTGCTTTCACAACTGCACACAGCTTGGTAGACGGTTTTAAATTTGCTTTTGCTACTTGTACGTTATGAGCAATGGCATCTAAATTTATTTCCGCCCAAGCGCCTCGTTCTATATGCACGCCAACTTCCTCCTAAAATAATCAATTGCTTTTTGCGATCAATGCTTGTAAATGTAAATCTTCTGTTGCGTCCTTGGCATTGCCAATGCTGTGCCATTCGCCATCGGGACAATGAACGGTATCACCGGGCTTCAAAGTCATAGTTTTACCGTTGTCGTTGTATTCGGCAGTGCCACTTAAAACAACGATGGTCTCGCTGTTACCGCTGTGTTGATGATAGCCAAGGTTGCAGCCGGGCTTCAGCACAACTTCTGCGTACATCACGATGGAATCGTTAATAAGTTTTTCGTCAATGTAGTGGTTAATAATTACGTCACCGTCGCCACCAAAACGATTGGTTGCGATGTCGGTCTTTTTATCTGTGAAAAGCATACTCGCTCCTCCTTTACTTCTTTCCAATTTATTATAAACCATTTGCGAAAAATTTGTTGAAAAATTTTACTTTTAATACTTTACAATTTTAGCGAACTAAAGTATAATAGGCTCATACCACAAAGAAACCACTTGTCGTGACGGAACGACTAGTAAAATATGGAGAGGGGTTTTATTTATGAAAAAATTATTGATGGTATTGATGAGCTTGGCAATGGTTATGATGTTGACTGCTTGCGGCAGCGACGCTCCGAAAAAAGTTGTAATCGGCTTGGACGATAACTTTGCTCCCATGGGCTTCCGTAATGAAAAAAATGAAATCGTTGGCTTCGACATCGACTTGGCTCGTGAAGCTTGCAAACGTTTGAAAATGGAAGTAGAATTTAAACCCATCGATTGGGGCGCAAAAGAAGCTGAAATTAAATCCAAACGCATTGACGCAATCTGGAACTGCTTCACCGTTAACCCGGAACGCGAAAAAGTTTATGGCTTGTCCAAACCTTACATCACTAACGCACAAATCATCGTTACTCCGGTTGGCTCCGATATCAAAAAAATCTCTGACTTGGCTGGCAAAGTTGTAGCAGTACAAGACGACGCTACCGGCGATTACCTGTTCAACCTTCCGGAAAACAAAGCTTTGAAAGATTCCTTGAAAGACTTCAGAAAATATCCTGACTTCGCAGCAGTTTACATGGATATGGACGCTGGTCGTGTTGACGCTATGGTAGTAGACGCAGTTCTGGCTCGTTACTACAACACCAAAAACCCGGGCAAATACGCAGTTCTTGACGAAACCATGGGCGACGAAGTTGTAGCAGTTGCATTCCGCAAAGACGACACCGCACTGCGCGACAAAATCGACAAAGTTCTTGACGAAATGAAAAAAGACGGCACCTGCAAAAAAATCTCTGAAAAATGGATGGGCGCCGACATTACTAAATACTAATACAAAGATTTTAACCAAAAGGGACGAAGAAACCTTCGCCCCTTTTGCCTGTTTATTTAACGGAGTTTATTATGGATTATATTATCAGTATTATTCCCCAAATGCTGGCTGGTTGCCAAGTAACCGCCCAAGTATTTTTTCTTACCATTATATTGAGTATTCCCTTGGGCTTGCTCCTTGCTTTTGGCAGGGTGTCCAACCTAAGTTTAGTTAAACATTTCATTGCCTTTTACGTTTGGGTAATGCGTGGCACTCCCTTAATGCTGCAACTATTGTTCTTCTATTTCGCACTGCCTTCCGTTGGCATTCGCTTTGACGACTTCACCGCAGCAATGATTGCTTTCGTACTGAACTACGCAGCTTACTTCTGCGAAATTTTCCGTGCAGGCATCCAAGCAATTCCCAAAGGACAATACGAAGCTGCTCACACCTTGGGTATGAGCTACGTGCAAACCATGCGCCGCATCGTTCTGCCCCAAGTGTTCCGCATTGTATTGCCCCCCGTTAGTAACGAAACCATTACCTTGGTTAAAGACACCTCTTTGGTTTACGTTCTGGCAATGAACGATTTGATGCGTACCACCCGTAACTTGGTACAACGCGACTTTGATATTACTCCCTTCTTAGTTGCAGGTGTGTTCTATCTTTTAGCAACCTTGATTTTGACTGTGCTGTTTGAAAATCTGGAAAAACACTTCTCCAGATACGACCAATAAGGAGAACTGTTATGAAAAAGATTGAAGCACGTAATATTTATAAAAGATTCCAGAACTTAGAAGTTCTCAAAGGCATTGACCTTGAAGTAAGCGAAGGCGAAGTTGTTGCCGTAATCGGTCCTTCCGGCGGTGGCAAATCTACTTTGCTGCGTTGCCTGAACAAATTGGAAACCATCGAAAAAGGCAGCATCATCATTGACGGCGAAACCTTGGCTAAGGATACAGGCAACGGTGCAGAATACGCTTCTGCTGAAGAAACCAGACGTATCGCCTGCAAAATGGGTATGGTGTTCCAACAATTTAACCTTTTCCCCCACATGACCGTACTGGAAAATTTAATTGAAGCTCCCGTACAAGTGCAAAAGCGCAACAAGGAAGAAGTTATTAAGGAAGCAGAAATTCTTCTGGAAAAAGTTGGTCTCTCTGAAAAAAGAGACGTTTACCCTCGCAAATTAAGTGGCGGTCAACAACAACGTGTAGCAATTGCACGCGCTCTTGCCATGAAACCAGCGATTATGCTCTTTGACGAACCTACTTCTTCTCTTGACCCGGAGCTTACCGGTGAAGTACTCCGCACCATGCGCGAACTTGCTGAAGAAAAAATG
>CALCUU010000126.1 GCA_937906915.1 uncultured Phascolarctobacterium sp.
GTTAGCAATTACACCTTCTTTAAGAGGACGAATTGCCACAATGTTTCCGGGAGAACGTCCCAGCATTTCGCGAGCAGCATCCCCTACTGCCAGCACTTTATTACGGGTTTTATCAATTGCCACAACAGAGGGCTCTTTCAAAACTACGCCTTTGCCTCTAACAAACACCAGTATATTAGCAGTACCTAAGTCAATACCGATATCCATGCTTTTAAACATTTCAGTCTTTCTCCTGTCTTACACATCAACGCGCTCAATATCAGCGCCCAAACTTCTAAACTTTTCAACAATATCTTCGTAGCCACGGTCAATGTGGAACAAATCGCCAATGCGGGTTTCTCCTTCGGCAACTAAGCCTGCCAAAATCATGGCAGCACCGGCACGGAGATCCGTAGCGCGCACATCACAGCCTACCAATTTGGCAGGACCTTCAATATTAGCACTGCGGTCAGCAGTAGTAATCTTCGCACCCATACGATTTAATTCGTCCACGTGCATAAAGCGATTTTCAAAAACGGTTTCAGTAACTTTGCTGTTACCTTCTGCAATAACCATCATTGCCATCATTTGCGCCTGCATATCTGTAGGGAAACCTGGGTAAGGCAAAGTTTTAACGCTTACGCCTTTTAAATTACCTGTTCCGATAACGCGCACCTTGTCAATATCTTCCTCAACAATTGCGCCAGCTTCACGCAGCTTTGCAATCAAAGGCTTTTGATGCTCCGGAAGAACATTATCTACAATAACGTCACCACCGGTCATGGCAGCAGCAATCATATAGGTTCCTGCTTCAATGCGGTCAGGAATAATGGTGTAATCAGCACCGTGAAGTTCTTTAACGCCTTCAATGCGAATTACGTCAGTACCTGCACCACGAATTTTGGCACCCATTTTATTCAGATAGTTGGCAAGAGCAACAATCTCAGGTTCCTCAGCAACATTTTCCAAAATGGTAACGCCTTCTGCCATAGCAGCAGCCATCATTACATTTTCGGTAGCACCAACGCTGGGGAAGTCAAAATAAATGGTAGCACCCTTTAATCCGTTAGGAGTGGTAGCTTCAATGAAGCCATCTTTTTGCTCCAGAACAACGCCCAAGGCTTCAAAGCCTTTTAAGTGAATATCAACGGGACGGGCGCCAATGGCACAGCCACCGGGCATATGAATGCGAGCCTTACCCATACGCGCCAAAAGCGGTCCCATAATAAAGAAGGAGGCACGCATATTGCGCATCAATTCACAAGGGGGTTCATAAGAGTTGATTACAGTGCTATCTATATCTAAAATATTTTTTTGGTTACTTTCTACCTTTAAGCCCAAGCATCTTAAAACTTCGCTAATGGTACGCACATCTTCCAGCATAGGCACTTCGTCGAAGTGGCTGGGTGTTGTTCCCATAATAGATGCAGCAATAATCGGCAGAACTGCATTTTTTGAACCGCTGATCCTCACCCTTCCCTGCAGGCCGCCTTCCATCCCTGTTACCACAAATTTTTCCATTTCCATCCCTCGCATCTCAAAATCTTTTCTGGTTTAG
>CALCUU010000127.1 GCA_937906915.1 uncultured Phascolarctobacterium sp.
GAATAAGTATATGCTTGGGCATACGTCCCAGCTGTTCAAAGACTTCGTAAATATAAGTCTTGGTTCCCTCGTAGAAATAGGGATTATAAACGTGGTTAGCGTAATAGCAATTGTCAGTATCTACCTTGCTACGGCAAACATCAGCACAATGGTCACGAGAACCGGGAACCACAGTACAGGTTGCTCCGTGAGCACGAATCATATCAATCTTTTTAGGAGAGGTTCCTTCGGGAACAAAAATTTCGCAGTTAATTCCTGCCTTGCCGGAATAAGCAGCTACGCTGTTACCTGCGTTACCACTGCTGTCCTGCACCACGGAATCTACGCCAATAGCTTTGCAATGAGCAATCAAAACTGCAGCACCACGATCCTTGAAGGAAAGAGTAGGCATAAAGTAATCCATTTTCAGAAGTACGTTTTCATCAAAGCGTACCACAGGAGTCATACCTTCGCCCAAAGAAATATCCTTCCAAGCATCGCCTTCCAGCGCCATAAATTTACGATAGCGGAACATGCTCCACTCATTACGGTCTACATCATCTAAAGAAAATTTAGGGGGAACATAATCTAAATTCCACAAACCACCACACTCGCATTTTGCTTGACGGGTAGTTGTAGGAACTCTTTTGCCACAACGAGAGCAAATGTAATCCATATTGCTTCCTCCTTTTTATATTACGTGCACGCTGGTGCTTTGAACAGCTTTATGCCAGCCGTCTAGCAGCTTCGCACGCTTTGCTTCTTCCATATCAGGAGCAAATTCACAGGCGATACTGTGGTTAGCCTTAATTTCTTCTTTGCTTTGCCAGTAGCCAACAGCAAGACCAGCAAGGTAAGCAGCACCCATGGCAGTTGTCTCAATAAATTTAGGACGGGCTACCACGGTGTTAATGATGTCTGCTTGGACCTGCATCAGGAAATCATTTGCGCAAGCACCGCCGTCTACAGCCAAGGTTGCCAATTTAATACCGCTGTCTTCTTCCATTGCTTTAAGCACGTCAGTTACTTGGTACGCCAAAGATTCCAAAGTAGCACGCACAATGTGGTTACGATTTACACCACGGGTCAAGCCTACAATGGCACCACGAGCGTATTGATCCCAGTACGGCGCACCCAAGCCTACGAAAGCAGGAACCATATAACAGCCGTTAGTATCGGGTACAGCACGAGCACATTCTTCGGATTCCGCAGAGTTACGAATCAAACCTAATTGGTCACGAAGCCATTGGATAGCAGCACCTGCCACGAAGATAGAGCCTTCCAAAGCGTACTCTACTTTCCCGTCCACGCCCCAAGCAATGGTAGTAACAAGTCCGTTTTTAGACGCAACAGGTTTTGTGCCGGTGTTCATCAGCATAAAGCCACCGGTACCGTAAGTATTCTTCGCTTCGCCAGGTTCAAAGCAGGTTTGTCCAAAGAGAGCGCATTGTTGGTCGCCGGCAGCACCTGCAATGGGAACTTCTTCGCCAAAAATGCGTGCTTCCGTATTGCCATAAACACAGCTGGAAGGTTTAACCTCAGGTAACATTTGGCGAGGAATGTCTAAAATCTTGAGGATTTCTTCGTCCCACTCCAAGGTGTGAATATTAAAGAGCAATGTTCTGGAAGCATTGGAGTAATCAGTAACGTGAACCTTGCCATTAGTAAGCTTCCAAATAATCCAAGTATCAATGGTGCCAAAGAGCAGTTCCCCTGCTTCCGCACGTTGGCGTGCATCGGGAACATTGTCTAAAATCCATTTTAATTTTGTACCGCTAAAGTAAGCATCCAGCACTAAGCCTGTTTTTTCACGGAACATTTCCGTCAAGCCTTGAGCCTTTAATTGGTCGCAGTATTCCGCAGTGCGACGGCATTGCCAAACAATTGCCTTGCACACAGGGCGACCGGTAATCTTATCCCACACAACAGTGGTTTCACGTTGGTTGGTAATACCAATGCCTGCAACGTCGCTCATTTCCACGCCCAGCTTTTCCAAAGCTTCAAACATCAAACCCTTTTGGGTTGCCCAAATTTCTTCGGCGTCATGTTCTACCCAACCGGGCTGAGGAAAATGTTGGGTAAATTCTTTTTGTGCTACGCTACAAATTTGTCCTTTTTTATCAAACAAAATAGTACGGCAGCTGGTAGTGCCTAAATCTAAAGACATAATATATTTGCTCATAAGTTACACCTCGTTTAGAAAGCTTATTCTAAAATTCATACCTCTATTATAACAGAAAATATGGTAGTTCAGAAATCTCTGTTAAATAAAATGAAGGCTCCTCCAAAATCGGAAGAGCCTTGTTAATTTTAAAGGTCATCTTATTGCCTGCTTATCTTTAAAGAAAAGCTCCAGCATAGGTGGAACAAGAATATTTATGGCAAGCAGTCTTACCAATTGGTAAGCTAAAATTGTCGCTACATCTTCACCCATACTTAATCCTGCTAGCGCCATCTCCGCAATACCACCGGGAGCCATGGCGAGAAACGCTGTTACCAAGCTAAAACCATAGCGGTTAGAAAGCATATAGGCAACGCCAATGCTAATCACAACTAAAAGAGCAGTACCGCCTAAAGCAAACGGCAGAATGTTTTTAGTCTGAGCAAGACGTTTGGCATCCATAATCATTCCCATATAAAGGCCAATGCTTACTTGGGCAGGCGCCATCAAAAGTCCAGGGACAGGCTGCACGCTACCAACAAAAATGTTGAAAACAGTAGTAGCCAAAATTGAGCCTAAGAGTACAGGTGTAGGCAAGTGCAATTTTTTCGCAAGAAAGCTACCCAAAATTGTCAAGGGAATAAATATCGCCCAATGATAACCGCTATGAGCAACTATTGCCAAAGGGCTATGAATAACCTTAGCATCTAAAAGCCACACAGTTAAAAAAGGAACTGAGATTATTACCCCAAAAAGGCGGATAACCTGCATTACAACAACTACGTTAGGATTAACACGCTTGTCTTCTTCTGCCATTAAAAGAGACATTGTCAAGCCACCCGGCAACATCCCCATAATGCAACTTTGTAAATCTTCCTTAGTAATTTTAGAAGTTACAATGGCAATAATTATGCTTACTCCAAGGGCAATGACAGTTGCTTCCGTAACACCAAGAAGCTCATCCATAAAATTATTCCAAGCGTCAGTGTTAAAGTTTACGCCAATGCCATAACCTGCGACCATTAAGCCATAGTCGCGCCACTTGCGAGGCCAAGCTACTGCTCTTTCGCGGGCAAAAGTTTTATATAGAATTGCTATGGTCATGCCACCCAACATATATGGGATTGGCAAGTGCATTTTCATCAGCAACGTGCCTAAGCACCCTGCGGTAATGAAAAGTAAAATCCTATCCACCATAAAAGCTCATTCCTTAGAAATTATTAACAGCACCCATAATGCGCTCAATCAATTCGCCACGAGTAGTGTGTTGTGTAGAAGAATATACCATAATTTGGTCATCAGTCAATCCAAACTCACGACGGAACAAAGCCTTTTGGCTCATAGCAGCATTTTTAGAAAGCTTATCTGCCTTAGTCAAAATAATTTGCACCATCAAGCCACAGCTTTTTAACCAATGGTAGCACTCAACGTCATTTTCCAAAGGCTTATGACGAATGTCAATCAATTGGCAAACCATGGCAAGGTTATCACTACCGGAAAGATATTTTGCAATGAAGCCACTCCATTGGTCACGGTTAGCCTTACCGGTACGGGCAAAGCCATAACCGGGCAAGTCTACCAAATAAAACTCTTGGCGTTCCACGGTTTCATCTGCCAAAGTACGCTTAGCTTCCAAATCGTAGAAGTTAATGGTTTGAGTTTTACCGGGAGTTGCAGAAACGCGCGCCAAGCCATTACGACGGCACAAGGAGTTAATCAAAGAAGATTTACCTACGTTACTGCGACCGATGAAAGCAACCTCAGTCAGCTCCGGATGAGGATACTGTTCAGGACGTACAGCGGAAGCAATGTATTTAGAATGGATAATATCCCAGCCTTTATTTGTCATGCTTATCCTCCAATGCCAATTTCAAAACCTCATCCATATGTTTAACGGGAATAAATTTCATTTCAGCACGCACGTTTTCAGGAATTTCTTCCAAATCCTGCATATTGCGTTGGGGCAGAAGAATGGTCTTCACGCCGTAGCGATGTGCTGCCAGCATTTTTTCCTTAATGCCACCAACGGGAAGCACTCTACCACTCAAAGTGATTTCGCCAGTCATGGCAACGCCTGCTTTAATACGGCGACCAGTCAAGGCAGATACCATTGCAGTTACCATGGTAATACCTGCGGAAGGACCATCTTTAGGAATTGCACCCTCAGGCAAGTGAATGTGAATGTCTTCTGTTTCGTAGAAGTTTTCTTCCAAGCCCAAGTCTTTAGCTCGACTGCGAATATAGGTGTAACCTGCTTGCGCAGATTCCTTCATTACATC
>CALCUU010000128.1 GCA_937906915.1 uncultured Phascolarctobacterium sp.
GGATAGAATTGCCGTGGCTATGATTGAAGCTGCGGAAGAAGCAGGACTTTTAAAAGAAGGCAGTACGATAATTGAACCTACCAGTGGCAACACAGGTATTGGTTTGGCCAGTGTGGCAGCAGCTAAGGGCTACCAAACTATTTTGACCATGCCTGATACTATGAGCGTAGAGCGTCGCAATTTGTTGAAAGCCTACGGTGCACAGCTGGTGCTTACTCCCGGTGAACTGGGAATGCAGGGCGCCATAGAAAAAGCTGTGGAATTGGCGAAGCTGATTGAAGGAGCATTTATCCCCGGTCAGTTTGATAACCCGGCAAACCCCAAGGCTCATTATGAAACAACAGGTCCTGAAATTTGGCGTGATACCGAAGGCAAGGTTGATGTTCTTGTGGCGGGTGTTGGTACTGGCGGAACACTTTCCGGCACTGCAAAATTTTTAAAAGAGCAGAACCCTGAAATTAAAGTTGTTGCCATCGAACCGGACGTCTCTCCTGTTTTGCAGGGAGGCGAGGCTAGTCCTCACAAATTGCAGGGCATTGGCGCAAACTTTGTTCCGAAAAACTACGATGCTTCCGTCGTTGATGAAGTACTGGGAATTACGGCAGAGGATGCTTATAAGACCTGCCGTTTGCTGGCAAAACACGAAGGCTTGCTTGTGGGCGTGTCTTCCGGGGCAGCAGCTTATGCTGCAACCTTGTTGGCACAGCGTGAAGAATATAAAGATAAAAATATTGTGGTAATACTTCCCGATAGTGGCGAAAGATATTTAAGCACACCGGGATTTGTAGAATGATTTTGAGGGAGGAAATAAAAATGACTTTGACCCGTGAAGCTGCTTGGCAGCTGTTGACTGAATACAATAAGGAAGCGTTCCATCTGCGTCATGCTTTGACCGTAGAAGGAATTATGCGCTATTTCGCTAATGAGCTTGGCTACGGCGAAGAAGCAGATTTTTGGGCACAAGTAGGTTTGCTCCACGATTTGGATTTTGAAAACTATCCTACTGAACACTGCATTAAATCTCAAGAAATTATGCGTGAAAAAGGTTTGGAAGAACGTCTTATCCGCGCGACTGCTAGCCATGGCTACGGCTTGGCGCAAAACGATATTGAACCTGAGCATCAAATGGAAAAGGTGCTCTTTGCCATTGACGAATTAAGTGGCTTGATTGGTGCCGCTGCCATTATGCGTCCTTCCAAAAGCGTAATGGATTTGGAACTGAAATCCGTTAAGAAAAAATTTAAAGACAAAAAATTTGCAGCTGGCTGCAGCCGTGAAG
>CALCUU010000129.1 GCA_937906915.1 uncultured Phascolarctobacterium sp.
GCATTATAATATGCCCAAAGATGTGGAGAGTTATTACCAAGAAGCAGGGCGTGCCGGACGAGATGGCAAGCCTGCGGAATGTCTCTTGCTGTATGATAAGGGTGATGTCGCCATTAACACTTATCTTATTGGACACGACCAGCCTGATTTGGCGTGGAAGGATAGGGAGCTGAAGCTTCTCGATAAAATGGTTACCTATTGTGATACGTCAGGGTGCTTACGAAAATATTTGCTGGAATATTTTGGTGAGCGGGTTGCAAGTAACTGCAACAACTGTGGTAACTGTTCTCAGAATAAAGAGGCAACCTGGCGACGCTTCTTGAAATTGTGATAAGTTTGTGTTGAGTTTTAATGAGCAGGGAAAAACTTTTGTCACAGCGAATTATATAAATGTAGATATTTGGAGATGTAGGGAGGTTTGGCTATGAAGATTACTTTTTTAGGTGCTGCTCGTGTTGTAACCGGTTCCTGTTATTTAGTTGAGACTAACAATAGAAAAATTCTTGTTGATTGTGGTATGTTCCAAGGCTCCAAGCTGGTGAAGGCGTTTAACGAGAAGGAGTTTCTCTTTAACCCTGCGGATATTGAAGCTGTTGTGCTTACCCACGCCCACGTTGACCACAGCGGACTTTTGCCTAAGCTGGTGAAGCATGGCTTTAAAGGTAAGATTCACTGCACTAAATCTACCCAAGAACTTTGCTCCATTCTTTTGCCGGACAGTGCTCACATTCAGGAAAGCGACGCAGAATTTGCTAACCGCAAGGGTATGCGTGCCGGTAAAAAATTGGTAGAGCCTCTCTTTACCTTGGACGATGCCTACAAAGCCTTGACCATGTTTAAAATTCACGATTTTGATGAAGGGTTTAGCGTAATTCCGGGCATTACCGTTAAATTTAAGGTGGCAGGTCATATTTTGGGCTCTGCTATCGTAGAAATGTGTGTGGAAGAAAGTGGCAAGCAGACCAAGCTCATCTTCACTGGTGATATTGGACAGCCTAACCAACCCATTATCGAAGACCCTGCTAATCTGACCTGCTCTGATTTTGTGATTACAGAATCTACCTACGGCGACAGAACTCATGAAGTTTATGACAAAGAGGGCGAGCTGGCGCGTATCGTTAATGAAGCTGCAGAAAGCGGTGGCAATGTTGTTATCCCTGCCTTCGCAGTTGGGCGCACCCAAGTTTTGCTGTACTACTTCCAAAAATTGTTGAGTGAAGGTAAAATTCCGGAGATTCCTATTTACGTGGACAGCCCCATGGCAAATAAGGCAACCCATATTACCATGACTAACCCTGCTGAGGACGACGAAGAAGCTCAGGCTTTGTACGTGATGCAAGGTCGTCGTTTGGTGGATATGAAAAACCTGCACTTTACTGCTACAGCGGAAGAGTCTCGTGCCATCAACGATATGGACGGTGCGAAGATAATCATTTCTGCAAGCGGTATGGCAGATGCCGGACGCATTCTGCACCATTTGAAGCATAACCTTTGGAAAGAGAACACCATCGTAGTTTTCGCAGGCTTCCAAGCAGAAGGCACCATTGGTCGCAGATTACTTGATGGCGAAAAGAAAGTTAAGATTTTAGGCGAGGACATTCGTGTTAACGCCAAAATTTATAATATGAAGGGCTTCTCTGCCCACGCAGATAAGGAGCAGCTCCTTGCTTGGTTTGGCAAGATGACTGCTCAGCCTAAAGCATACTTCGTAACCCACGGTGAGTACGATGCTTCTTTGGCATTCGCTGATGAATTGCAACGAAAGATTGGCACCGCAACCTACATTCCCCAATTTGGTGACTGCGTAGAAATTAACGGTACCGATTGGCGAGTAGAAGCTTCTCAACTGGTGGACGCTGTTCCCGAAGCTTTGGAACTGCGTGCTTACCTGCGTGGTATGGAAAAAGATTACCTGCGTCAACGCACCAAGATAGAGCAAATTGTTACTCGCGACGACGCAAAGGTGAAGCTTATCCGCAAAAAGCTGGAGAAGCTGCGTAAATATATGGATGACCTTTTCAGTGACCTGTAAGGTGTCTACTAAATACGCTACAAGAATTTGTAAAGTATAATACAAAACAGAAGAGTTTTATGTAATTCCTAAAATTTTACTCGATTTGGGTTGACAGATGACAGACTCATTGTTATACTATGTTTAATTTTTGAAACAAAAATGTAACATTGTAGAAGCGATGAACGGGAATGAAATAAAAGCACGTTTTAGAGATTCAGCGGTTGGTGCAAGCTGAAAGGTTGGTTTTATCTTCTCTCACCCGCGAGCCCTTTTCCTGAAAGAGAGTAGGGAAAAGCGTGAGGCTGCGTTAAAGTTTTGAGTATAATATTAGGGTGGTACCGCGTATCCACGCCCCTATCAGCAATGCTGGTAGGGGCTTTTATATTTGAAGGAGATGTTTAGATGAACACGAGAAAGGCGTTGCGCCAAAGGCTAAAGCAAAAAGAAATCTTGATGCTACCGGGCGTGTACGATGCTTTAACAGCCAAGATTGCCCTATCAGTTGGCTTTGAAGGTTTGGTAATGGGTGGTTACGGTGTGGCTGCTTCAAGATTGGGCGAGCCTGACGTTGGCTACCTATCCATGACGGAGATGGCAGAAGCCTTGCGAGGCATTAAGCGTGCGGCAAATGTTCCTCTTTTTGCAGATGGCGATACAGGCTACGGAAATGCTTTAAGCGTAATGCGCACCGTTCGTGAATACGAAGCTGCCGGAGCGGACGCAATTCTTTTTGAAGACCAGGTTTGGCCCAAGCGTTGCGGTCACATGGCTGGCAAGCAGGTTATCGACGCAGAAGAGCACGCTAAGAAATTACGAGCTGCCGTTGATGCAAAAACAGATGAAGACACCATCATCATTGCCCGTACAGATTCAAGAGCTGTCCTCGGATTGGACGCTGCTATTGAACGTGGCAAGCTGTACCTAGCAAGCGGGGCAGAGGCGCTCTTCGTGGAAGCTCCTCAAAACGAATGGGAGCTGGAAGAAATCCGTAAGCAATTCCCAGACACAATCCTCTTGGCAAATATGATTGAAGGTGGCAAAACACCTTACCTTAACGCCAAGGATTTGGAAAATATCGGTTATGACGTAGTATTCTATCCTTGCACCTCCGTTTACACAGTGACAAAGGCATTTACAGAAGTGCTAAGAGCTTTGCGAGACGAAGGCACAACCCTAGGGGCTAGGGATAAGATGCTAGACTTTACTCAGTTTAATAATTTTATCGGCTTGAATGACTATAACGAGCTGGATAAAAAGTATAAATAAAAATATTAAATGTTAAGAAAAGCTAAGGCTTTAAAGGAAAGGATGTTTTATTATGAAATGGACTAAAAAATTCGCAGTAGCAGCATTGGCAGCAGCAATGGCATTGACCGTAGCAGGTTGCGGCGGTGGAGATAAAAAGGCAGACCAAAAAGTTACCTTGAAAATGGCAACTGCTCTTCCTTCCAGCCATCCGCTGGTAAAAGCAATGGATACTTTGAAAGCAAAAGCTAACGAAAAATCTAAAGGCTCTGTTACCATTCAAATTTATCCCGCTGGCCAATTGTACAACGATAAAAACATGAACGACGCAATCATCTCCGGTGGTATCGACATGGGCTTGAACACCGTAGGTCGTTGGGCAACCATCGTTCCCGCAATGGATATCTTCGACGTTCCCTTTATTTTCCCCAGCTATGAAAAAGTTGACAAAGCAATCGACAGCGGCTTGGGTGAAAAACTTGGTGCAGAACTGCTGAAAAAAGGCGTTCGTCCGTTGATTTGGGCTGACTACGGCTTCGTTCAATACGCTAATAACAAAAAACTGGTTAAAACTCCTGCTGACTTTGACGGCTTGAAAATCCGTGGCTACAGCAAATACTCTGCTGAAACCATTAAAGCTATGGGCGCTTCTTCCGTAACCATGGGCTCCAGCGAAGTTTACATGGGCATCCAACGTGGTACCATTGATGGCCAAACCTCCGGCACCACTGCAATGCGTGACCGCAAAATGTATGAAGTTCATAAATATTTGACCGTTACCAACCATGCTTCCCCGGAATTCATCGTTGCTATCAACGAAAAATCCTACAGCAAACTGAATGCTGACCAAAAGAAAGCTCTCGACGCAGCTGCTCTCGAAGTTCGCGACATGATTCGTGCTAACGCAAAAGCAGAAGACCTGAAAGCATTGGCAGATTTGAAAGCTAAAGGCATGGAAGTTTACGAAGTTCCTGAAAACGAACTCCAAGCTTGGCGCGACGCTACCAAACCGGTTTGGGATCTCTTCATTAAAGAAAACGGCAAGTTCGGTCAAGAATTGATTGATATCTGCGTAAAATAATTAGTTTTTCCAGAGCCGCCTTAACCGGCGGCTCATTTAAGAAATGAGTGTGTTATCGTGGAAAGTTTCATTAAATCTTATGAAAAATTTGTCAACGCTATAACAAAATTATGCGGTGTTATCGCAGGTGCCTTGGTGCTCTTCACAGGCTTTATGATTGTATATGAAGTAATCTGCCGTGGCGTGTTCAATGCTCCTACTGAATGGGTAATGGAAATTTCCACCTATTGTGTTGTTGTAGCAGGCTTTTTGGGTATGGGCGTAACTTACGCTGGCAAAAAGCATATTCACGTAGAATTGGTTGTAAGTAATTTTTCTCCTAAGACCCGTTGCTACATTGAAGTTTTAACTTGTATCGCAGGTATTTTCTACAGCTTCGTCTTTGCAGTAGAAGCTTGGGAAATGACCATGCGTTCCTTGGAGTTCAATAACTGCGCTCCGTCTACCTTGGGTACTCCGCTGTGGATTCCTCAAATCTCCATGCCTATCGGTATGGCAGTGTTGTTCCTGCAAATTATTAAAACCTTGTTGATTGATATTAACAAAATCCAAAAAGATGATTTCGAGAAGGAGGTAGCAAAATGATTGTAGGCTTTACTCTCTTACTCTTAATCCTCTTGGCTTCCGGTTTGCCCGTTGCCTTTTCCTTGGGCTTGGGTGGCGTTGCCGGTATGATTCTCTTTATGGGTGGCGATGGTGCGTTGGCACAGATTCC
>CALCUU010000130.1 GCA_937906915.1 uncultured Phascolarctobacterium sp.
AACCATAAGCGCGTCGGCTAAGTCCTTACCCCAACACACAGCACCATGGTTAGCAAGCAGCACGCCTTTACGACCATTCATTGCTTTAACTGCGTTGTCCGCAAGCTCCTGAGTTCCCGGTAAAGCGTACTCTGCACACTCTACCCTGCCCCCGATAATTTGCACAATGTCTTCGATGATTGCAGGCACAGGCTTACGCATGGCAGCAAGAGCGCTAGCGTAAATGCTATGAGTGTGAATGATAGCCTTCGCTTCAGGACAAGCATTGTAAATTGCGGTGTGCAGTTTGCTTTCAGAAGAAGGTGTCAGCTCACCGTCTAAAGTTTTACAAGCATCATCTACGATTACAATATCCTCTGGCTTTTGATTAGCATAACCTCTACCGGAAGGAGTTACTGCGTACACGCCGTCAGCAATTTTTACGGAGATGTTTCCCCAAGAACCGGCAACAAGTTTTCTTTCAATAAGCTCCTTGCCCATTGCAACTATAGCTTCGCGAGCTGAAAGGATTATTTCTTTAGAAATCTCTTTATCATTCAGAAGAACAGTCTCATTCATTCTGTTATCCTCCTAAATAATTCTACCCTACTATTATAACATTTCAGACTATGTTAATAAAGAAAAAGGCACTGGATTTTTCCAATGCCTTTAAATTTTAGATAATCGATTGTTTCACGTGAAACATTTTGACTTTTTAAATTAACCGTTAACGTGTTCAGTAATGATGGTGTCGAGAGCACCGATGATTGCTTTCGGGTCAGCTTCACATTTTTCAGCCATCTTCAAAACCAAGCTAGCCATAAGGTGCATTACGTGTTGGTCAGTTACTTCGTGGAAGGCAAAAACGGTAGCACCGTTTCTTTCTACAAAATAACCAATGGAGCTGTCAATGTCGTGTGCTTCACTAAAGGTTTTAAAACCAGCGTTAATCAATTCTACTCTTTTTTCATCCATTATAGGAACCTCCAAAAATTTATTATTCTGCTTCTAAATAAGCTTTTTGTTCTTCGGTGAGCACGTCAATGCCAGCACCCATTGCTTGCAGTTTAAGAGCTGCAATTTCAGTGTTCAGTTCTTCCGGCAAAACGTAAAGCTCGTTTTTCATTTCGCCTTTGTGTTCCAGCAAATATTTCATTGCCAGGAATTGCATTGCAAAGGACAAGTCCATAACTTCGATGGGATGACCGTCGCCACAAGCAAGGTTTACCAAGCGACCTTCACCCAACAAATTCAGTTTGCGACCGTCTGCCATGGTGTAGGTCATAATGTTCTTACGAACTTCGTAGGGAGCTACGACGGAAAGTTCTTCCAAATGATTTTTGTTTACTTCTACGTCGAAGTGACCTGCGTTGG
>CALCUU010000131.1 GCA_937906915.1 uncultured Phascolarctobacterium sp.
TTCCTGCAAAAAGTATTCAACGCAATGAAAATTGAAGTTGTTATGGAAAAATTCGTTAATAAAAACGATGGCACCGTAACCTTCAAACTCCATGGCGCTGATATGGGTATCTTGATTGGCAAACATGGTCAAACCTTGGATTCCCTCCAATACCTGACCAACCTGGTTGCTAACAAAAACAGTGCAGAACGTGTACGTGTAATCATCGACGTTGAAGATTATCGTGACCGTCGCATTGAAACCTTGAACCGCTTGGCTTATCGTTTGGCTGACAAAGTTAAACGTAGCGGTGAACGCGTTGCTTTGGAACCTATGAATCCCCATGAACGCAAAATCATTCACATGGCACTGCAAAATGACCGCCGTGTTACTACCTTGAGCGAAGGTGACGAACCCTATCGTCGTGTAGTTATCGAATTGAAAAAATAATTTTCTAAAACCCGGTAAATTTTTATCGGGTTTTATTTTTTTAATATACAAGAGGCTAAGGAATATCGTATAATATTAAGATAGAGAATTATGTAAATTTTTAGGGAGGAAGTATAAATGCAAGAAGAAACTATCAGTGCTGTCATCACTGCCTTAGGTGAGGGCGCAGTTGGTATTGTGCGTATTAGTGGCGAAAATGCTTTAGCTGTTGGCGAGAAAATGTTTCGTGCGGCAAGTGGCAAAAAGTTAGAAGAATATGCACCTAATACTTTAGTTTATGGTCACGTATATGAAGAAGATAGTTTGATAGATGAAGTCTTAGCAGTTTATATGAAGGCTCCTCGTTCCTATACTGCTGAAGACGTTGTGGAAATTCAATGCCACGGTGGCGTGCAATCCTTGAAAAAAATCTTAGAGCTTAGCTACAAGGAAGGTGCTCGTCCTGCTGAGCCCGGCGAATTTACTAAGCGTGCCTTTTTAAACGGACGTATTGATTTGACACAGGCAGAAGCTGTTATGGACATTATTAAATCTCGTAGCGAAGCTTCCTTGAAATTGGCAGTGCGTCAGCAAAACGGACAGCTTGCCAAAGCATTGCGCAGCTTGCGTACAGATTTAGTAGATATCATTGTAAATTTAGAAGCAGTTATAGATTATCCGGAAGAAGATATTGAAGATGTAACCTTTGGCAAGGTACAGGAAAGCATTTCTACTTCCTGCGAAAAAATAGAAAACCTTTTGGCGCACGCCCACACAGGTAAAATTTTACGTGAAGGTTTGCGTACAGCCATTGTTGGTCGTCCCAACGTTGGTAAATCCAGCTTGCTCAATGCTTTATTAAAAGAAGATAGAGCAATCGTTTCTGAATACGCAGGCACAACCCGCGACGTTATTGAAGAACAGCTTCTTTTGGACGGTGTTCCCCTCGTTTTGGCAGATACCGCAGGTATTCGTCAGACAGACGATTTTGTAGAAGCCATTGGCGTAGAAAGAAGTAAGCAGCATTTGCAGGATGCAGAGCTGGTAATTTGCGTTGTAGATGGTAGCGTACCCTTAACCCCGGAAGATGAAGACATCTTAGAGGCGGCGCAGGCGAAACCCTTTGTTATTATCGTCAACAAAAGCGACAAGGATATTAACGACAACTTCCTTGCTTTGCAGGAACGCTTTGGCAAGGAACAAGTTATGGCACTTTCTGCCAAAACTACCCAAGGCATTGATGAGTTCACTGCTTGGCTGAAAAACTTTGTTTATGGCAGTGAAGGTGCGTTGAGCGATGGTGTTTACGTGCAAAACGCACGCCACGAGCAATTATTGCGTGAAGCCTTAGGCTTCCTTGAAGATGCAGGCAACGCAGCAGAAAATATGCTGCCCTACGACTGCATTGTTATAGATGTGCGCAACGCTATTGATTTATTAGGTGAAATTACAGGCGATACAGTGCAGGACGAAATTATTAACCAAATCTTCTCCCGCTTCTGTATTGGTAAATAAATTTTTAGGACTGAGAAATTATGGGATTTATTACTGACAAATTTGATGTAATCGTAGTAGGTGCTGGTCACGCAGGTGTTGAAGCTGCTTTGGCTGCTGCTCGCATGGGCGGTAAAACCCTTTTGGCAACCCTGTCCTTGGATAATGTGGCGCTGATGCCCTGTAATCCGAGTATTGGTGGTCCGGCGAAGGGTCATCTTGTACGTGAGATTGATGCTTTGGGCGGACAAATGGGCTTGGCTGCGGATAAGGCTTGCATTCAAATGCGCCTTTTGAATACCGGCAAAGGTTATGCAGTACACGCACTGCGCGCTCAAGAGGACAAGCCTTACTATACAATGATAATGAAGGAATTTATCGAAAAGCAGCCTAATTTGGAATTAAAACAGCTGATGATTGATAAACTTCTTGTAGAAAATGGTCAAGTTGTAGGCGTAGAGGCTGAAACTGGCGAAATTTTTGAAGCTAAGTGCGTAATTTTGGCGACTGGTACTTATCTGCGTGGTCGTATTGTTTACGGACAAGTAAATTACGAGTGCGGACCTAACGGTTTGCGTAGCGCTAATAAGCTTTCCGGTTCCTTGCTGGAGCACGGTGTAGAGCTGATGCGTTTTAAAACCGGTACTCCTGCCCGCTTAGACGCACGTAGCCTTGACTACAGCAAAATGGAAATTCAAGCTGGCGATGATATTTGTCGTAACTTTTCCTTTATCAGCGATATTAAGACCAGGGAACAAATTCCCTGCTGGCTGACATATACTAATGCGGATACTCACAAGATTATCCGCGACAACTTACATCTTTCCGGTATGTTCAATGGTTTAGTAGAGGGTGTTGGCCCCCGTTACTGCCCCTCCATTGAATCCAAGCTGGTGCGTTTCGCCGAAAAAGAGCGTCACCAACTGTTCATCGAGCCGGAAGGTAGACGTACTCAAGAAATGTACGTGCAAGGCATGAGCTCTTCTTTGCCTGCTCACGTACAACTGCAATTTATGCGTACCATTCCCGGTTTGGAAAATTGTAAGATGATGCGTGCAGGCTACGCCATCGACTACGATTGCCTGAACCCCTTGCAATTGAAACCTTCCTTGGAGCACAAAGCAATCAGCGGTCTTTTCAGTGCTGGTCAAAGTAATGGTACCAGTGGCTACGAAGAAGCTGCTGCCCAAGGTTTGATTGCAGGCACCAACGCCATGAACAAAATTAACGGACGCGAGCCCTTAGTTTTGCGCCGTGACGAAGCATACATTGGCGTTTTGATTGATGACCTTGTAACTAAAGGTACTAACGAGCCTTATAGAATGATGACTTCCCGTGCGGAATATCGTCTTTTGCTGCGCCAAGACAATGCAGATTTACGCTTGACCGAAAAGGGTAGAGCACTTGGCTTGGTAGATGATTATCGCTACGGAAGATTTACTGAAAAACGCACTGCTTTAGAGCGCACTCTTGCACAGCTTAGCGGTATCAGCATTTCTCCCAACGAAGAAAGCAATGCTAAACTGGTGGCAATGGGTACTGTTCCTTTAAGAAGTGGCAGTAATTTGCTGGAGCTTTTGCGCCGTAAGGAAATTACCTACGCAAAACTGCAGGAAGCCTTTGACCTGCCTGTTTTGAACGAGCAAGTTGCAGAGCAAGTAGAAATTCACGCTAAATACGAAGGCTACATTGCAAAGCAACGCCAAGAAGTTGAACGTGCACTGAAGCTGGAAAATAAAAAAATTCCCCAAGACATTGATTATAGAGCCATTAAAGAGCTTTCTTCCGAAGCAGCAGAAAAGCTGGACAAGGTAAGACCTACTTCCATTGGTCAAGCCTCCCGTATCAGCGGTGTTTCTCCTGCTGACGTGAACGTGCTGATGATTGCTTTAGAACTTAAACGCCGAAAGGAGCAAGAATGATGACCTTTGCAGAAATTTTGGCGGAAAAAGGCAAGGAAGCAGGCTTTGAATTTACAGAGCGTCAGCTGTGGCAATTTACCAGATACTACGAGCTCTTGGTAGAAACTAATAAGGTGATGAACCTTACTGCCATCACCGAGCCGGAAGAAGTTGCCGTAAAGCATTTTATCGACAGCCTTTTGGCTTACGACAAGGGTTTTGAAAATAAAAGCCTTGCGGACGTGGGAACAGGCGCCGGTTTCCCCGGTGTTCCCTTAAAAATTTATTGCCCCAGCTTGAAAGTAACCTTGATTGATTCCTTGGGCAAGCGTTTGAAATTTTTAGAACAAGTTATTGCAGAGCTTGGTTTGGAAAATATTTCCTGTCAGCACCTGCGTGCAGAAGACGCTGGTCGCAATAAAGCCTTTCGTGAAAAGTTTGACCTTGTTACTGCCAGAGCAGTTGCCCGTTTAAGCGTGCTTTCCGAATATTGCCTGCCCCTTGTAAAAAAGGATGGTAACTTCGTAGCCTTAAAGGGTAGCAAATTTGCCGAAGAAATAGAAGAAGGCAAGGCTGCTCTGAAAATTTTGGGAGGCAAGCTCCTGAGTGCGGAGCCTGTGAAGCTTCCCGGTTTAGATGATGGACGCGCAATTATTAAAATTGCCAAGATAAAAGCTACTCCTGCCCAATACCCCCGTAAGGCAGGAACTCCGGAAAAACAGCCCTTGGGCAGCAAATAATGGAGGATGTTTATGTTTGTTGATGATGGATTTTCTGTTTTAGATACTTGTGGCATTATGGCGCAACGCTCTTCCAACACCCAAGAGGTGAAGGTAGAGAAGATTGCCATTGAAAAAATTGTGCCTAACCCTTACCAACCCCGTAAAACTTTTGATGATGAAGGCTTGGCAGATCTTTCTGCTTCCATTGCCCAATATGGGGTGCTGCAACCGCTTCTCGTTGCTCCTGCAGAAAATGGGGATTATATGCTTATTGCAGGGGAACGTCGCTTGCGCGCTTCCAAAATGGCAGAGCTGAAAGAAGTTCCTGTTATCATTAGCCAATATACCTCCCAACAAATTGCAGAGATTGCGCTCATTGAAAACCTGCAACGTGAAGATTTGCATTATTTGGAAGAAGCAGAAGGCTATGAGCAGTTGATGGAGCAATTCCACTTGACCCAAGAGGCAATGGCAACAAGAGTTGGCAAAAAGCAATCTACCATTGCTAACAAGCTGCGTTTGTTAAAATTAAGCGCTAAAGTTCGTGAAGAACTGCGTAGTGCAGGCTTGACGGAACGCCATGCTCGCGCCCTTTTGAAAATTAAGGACGAGGCTCAACAGCTGGAAGTTTTGGCAGTGGTTGTGAAGAATGCTTACAATGTGCGTCAAACTGAGCAGTACATTGAAAAGCTTTTGGAAGAAAAGCAGCCTGAAAAGAAAAAACGTATGCTTATCGTCAACGACGTGCGCATTTATCTCAACAGCATTAAGCAAGTTGTCAATACCATCAAAACTGCGGGTATTCCCTGCGAAATGGAACAGACTTTGGAAAATGACGAGGTTGTTATTCAACTTCGTATTAAGAATCAGAAAAAGGCAAAATAAAAAATTAACTCCGATATTTCTTATGAAGTATCGGAGTTTTTGTTTGAGGCGCCAAAAAATTGAAAGTTTTATATAGTGGACTAACAAAAGTGTTCAAAAATGAAAAGTTTTTATAGTTGACTATATAAAACTTTACTTTTTTCTAGTGTTTTGTTAAACTGATATTGAAAAGTGAGGTGCTTTTTATGATTCAACGCATGGAATATATGAACAAGCTTATAAAATGGAGAGACCATAAAGTTATAAAAGTTGTTACTGGTGTACGTCGTTGTGGTAAATCAACTTTGCTTCAATTATTTAGAGAGTATCTTTACGGGCATGGTGTTGATGAAGATGCCTGCATTAGCATCAATTTCGAGAACATTGCTTTTGAAAATTTAAAAGAATACCATAAAATGTATGACTACATTTTAGAGCACCTTCAAGAGAATAAAATGAACTATATTTTTTTAGATGAGGTTCAGCTGGTTCCAGAATTTGAGAAAGCAGTTAACAGTTTGCTATTAAAAGATAATGTCGATATTTATATGACTGGTTCTAATGCGTATATGCTCTCAAGCGAATTGGCAACCTTACTTTCTGGTCGTTATGTTGAGATTAAGATGTTGCCTTTTTCTTTTAAAGAGTATTATGAGTTGGTTGGTGGAGAGACTAGAAAAACATTTCACGAATTTTTAAGAAGGGGAGGATTTCCCTATCTTGCTTTAATTGAAGATGACGATGCTAGACATGACTACGTTGAAGGAATTTACAGTACCGTTTTATTGAAAGATATTGTTGGGCGTAAACGTGTAAGTGATGTTGAACTTTTAGAAGCAGTCATCAAATTTTTATTTGATAACGTAGGTAATATAGTTTCTACTAAAAAAATTGCTGATACTTTGACTAGTATGGGGCGTAAAACTACTGCAGTAACTGTTGATGGTTATGTGCGTGCGCTAAAGGATGCGTTCATTCTTTACGAAGTGGGTAGATATGACGTAAAAGGGAAGCAGTATTTGCAATCTTTGGAAAAATATTATATCGTTGATACAAGCCTGCGTAGTTTCTTACTTGGCGAAAGAACTATGGATTTAGGACATCTTCTGGAAAATATAGTTTACTTGGAATTACAAAGACGTGGTTACAAGGTAAGTATTGGCAAGCTTGGAACTTTAGAGGTAGATTTTGTTGCACAACGTGGTGATGAAAAGATTTATTACCAAGTGGCAGCAAGTGTTTTAGACCCTGCAACCTATGAGCGAGAGTTTGCTCCGTTGAAAAAAATTAGGGATAGTTATCCGAAGGTTGTTTTAACTTTAGATGATTACCCAATGGGCGAAGAGGGTATCAATCAACAAAATGTTATTGAATGGTTATTAAATTAAATAGAATGAAACAAAAGTCAAAAAGTCAGAATGTTTCACGTGAAACATTCTGACTTTTTCTTATGCATTGTAGTTAAGAAACCGGTGCTGGTATGGAAATATTGAAATAGAAGATTTGTGGTATAATCTAAGTATCAGTTACAAGAAGAGGAGATTATTATGATAACTTTAATAGATGCTTGCGAAATAATTAAAATAGCTGAAGATAATAATCTTAAATTATATATTGATGGTGGTTGGGGAGTAGATGCTTTACTTGGCGAGGTAACAAGGAGTCATAATGATATTGATTTATTTTTAGAAAAAGTAGAGTACCATAAATTCATTGCTTTGATTAGGGATAAAGGGTTTTCTGAAAAGGTAATGGAGTATACTACGAACGATCATACTGTATGGGTTGATAAAGCAGGTAGAATAATTGATTTACATTGTTTTGAAATAATAAATGATGTTCTAATAAGATATGATGGGGAAGTATATCCGTTGAAAATTTTCAGTGGTCTTGGAAAAATTGGGAACTACGATGTTGCGTGTATTGAACCAGTAAGCCAAGTAGTTTTTCATTTAGGTTATGAATTTGAAGAAAATGATAGACATGATGTTTTATTGATTTGTAAGAAGTTTGGCATACCTATACCTGAACAATATAAATAAAAGCTGAAAATAACCACTTCACAATAAATAAACATATTATAGGATATTTTATTTAAGAATGTTATATTAGGAATAATTGTGGTAATCAAGAACTAAAAGCGATGCTCAGACGAGCATCGCTTCTTTCATTTCATCAACTAATCCACATAATCAACAGCTTATTCACAACTTGTTGTGGAAGTGCTTGGGTAAGACTACTATATAAAGGAAGAAAGTTGTTAATTTTTGATGTATCTTTGATTTTTACTGTTAGGTTTATCCGGAATTGACATGCGTATTAAATTGAGTTCTATGGCAGGGCGCAAATAGTTTCTGCGGAATCCTTCCCGTGCTTTTAATTCAAGTTTTTCCATAAGGTCAGTACTTGTATAGGGAATATCGTAATCCATAACAGCAAGGAGACGCTTAACATATTCTGAGAGAGAGTTGTTATCATCTTTAATCTGCAAAGAAATGGTATCTAAGATTCTATCTATTTGCGATAACATAAACGTAATAAAAATAGTAGATTCACCTGCAGCGTGGCACTTTGCTATTGCATCATAATACTCTTCTTGGAATTTTTCGATTTGGCTTTCTATGGGAATATATTTAAAGATGGGTTTCCACTTGGTGAGAATAGCAGTATGCCATAAACGAGCCATTCGACCGTTGCCGTTTGTAAATGGATGAATAAAGACAAATTCATAGTGGAAAATACTGCTTAAAATTAAAGGGTGTATAGAATTTTGAGCAGAGTTCATCCATTGGAATAACATTTTCATTAAATCTTGTACGAGTCTACCAGGCGGAGCTACAAAAATGCACTTATCTTTATCAAAAACACCTTCGTCACCTGTGCGGAATGAACCAGCTTCGGTCTCAAGATATTTTGTCATAATGCCATGATAGAATTTTAAATCATCCATATCGTATGGGTTGATTTCGGAAAGCTTTTCGTAGCAGGCGTAAGCATTTTTTACTTCGAGAATTTCTTTTTGCTCGCCAAGGACTGTTTTGCCATTGATGACGTCTCTAACTTGTCCTAAAGATAGGGAATTGGCTTCTATTTTTAAAGACCCATGTATTGATTTAATTTGATTGTTCTTTCTGAGATGTGGTTTAGCTTCTAAATTACTGGTTGCTGTAATTTGACCAAGCTTTTCAGAAATGGAAGAGACAAGAGTTAAGATTTCATTTGTTATTGTAAAAGGCGGTTTGTAATTTTCCATAGTATCACCTCGAATAACGTGGATGTTATCTTGCGTATTATCTTGCGTATTATCTTCCTCTCATTATATAACAAATCTACAAAAATTCAAACCTTTATAGCTAAATCAAAAGATGAATTTTAAAAACTTGGCTCCTAGTCTTAATTGTCGAAAAGTCAGATTGTTTCACGTGAAACATTTTGAAAATTTATCTTGGTAGTTTTATCTAAGGGGTAACTTATTAGCGCACTTCCGTCCAAATTTTCTTGGTGCATATCAACGGCGGAGATTTGGCTGTTGTCGTAGGTGGTGTAGTAGTAAATGCCCTTATCAATATTACAGCAGGAACTATAGACTGTAATTTCGTAAAGGTCTTTGTCAAGATGAACCATTCCTCGTGGCATTTCTACAGATTTTAAAATGTGGAAGAATTGGCTAACGCTTTCTTCTTCGCTATTGCCGGAAATGGAATTGAGTTTGACGAAAGCAGCCTTAACGAAGCGTGACATGGAGGAAGCATCTCCCGGTAAACCAAGCGCCCCCATTCCGCGGGAATACGCTTTTAAATTAAGGTTAGTGTTTTGACCACCAAAGGAGTTTTGCGGTTCCTCGCAGGTAAGCTGCATATAATTATTTAGATTTAGCAGATGATGTTCAAATGGGGGAGCGTTGGTCAGTACTCCAACAGGGTTGTCGTAAATTTTAATTCCTTCTTGTACCGCTTCAAGGGTAATGGAGCGTTCTTTATCTGCAATAATCCAGTGAAGAGGGGAGAGGGGAAGCTGGTCGCTAAAGTTTTCTTCCAATATATTGATGCGTGCCAGAAGTTTTTCTGCCTCTGCAACTGTGGAGCATTGCCCCAAAAGCCACGGGATAAGTTCAAAGGGAGTAATGTTATCCTTGCCTGCGCAGTAAGGTTTGTAAGCTGCGTAATCTGGAAAGTTGAGGCCTGCCATGCTTAGACCTTTTTCATTTGTGGCGTCGTAATAGAGTGGGTAATCATCTACCACGTAAGCCATGCCAATTATGGCGAAGTGGTTTGTCATCGCACCCATCTTTCTAAAATTGAACACGAAGTTCCGTGGAGTAATGGTGACGCTTTCTCCGTAAGAGTATTCTAAATCTAAATTTCTACCAAAATAATGGTCCGTTGTTTTATAAGTGATTGCTGTACACATATTGCACCTGCTTTCTGAAAATAGCTTGTTTTAATTCCTTATGATTGTTTTCTTCATTATATATATGGTACGTCCTGTAATGTGTGAGAAAAATGAAGAAATGTTGCGAAATAAATTTGCTTCGCAAATTTCAAGTTTTGCGTGCTGCGAGAACAACAAATTTTATAAACCCGCACTGTGCCTTAATTGTCAAAAAGTCAGATTGTTTCACGTGAAACATTTTTGCTTTTTTGGGTAAATTTTAGTATTAGAAAAAGGTAAGATGTGTTAAAATAAAACCACTGAATAATAAAGAAAAGCTTCTGAAAATGAAAGGTTTCTTCTAAAAACTTGAGTGTTATTTCGCAAAAGCTAGAAGATTTTTAGAAAGAAGCAGTAATTTTACAAGGTTTAGAGCGAAAATAAGAAGAAAGTCTAGAGAACGAGGTGAATTTTGTGGTAAAAGTAATTGCTGTTGCAAACCAAAAGGGCGGTGTAGGCAAGACCACTACTGCGGTAAACGTTGCTGCCTGCTTGGCAAAGCAAGGTCGTAAAGTGCTTTTGATTGATAGTGACCCCCAAGGTAACGCTACCAGCGGTTTGGGTTTTGATAAACGCGACGTAAAAAAATGTATTTACGATGCGCTGATTAACGAAGTGCCTATGGCAGATACCTTAAAGCACACTGCTTACGAAAATTTAGACGTTATCCCTGCAACCATTCAACTTGCCGGTGCGGAAATCGAGCTGGTTTCCTTGATGAACCGCGAAGGCAGATTGAAAAATGCTTTGGAGCGTATTAAACACGATTATGATTATGTAATTATCGACTGTCCGCCGTCTTTGGGACTTTTAACCATTAACGCCCTCACTGCGGCAAGCAGCGTAATGATTCCGGTACAATGCGAGTTCTACGCATTGGAAGGTATTACCATGTTGATGAACACTATTCAACTGGTACAACGTAATTTGAACCCTGCTCTGAAATTGGAAGGCGTAGTTATGACTATGTACGATAGCCGTACCAATTTGGCGCAAGACGTAGTAGAAGAAGTTAAAAAATACTTTAAAACTAAAATGTACAAGACCATCGTGCCCCGCAACGTGCGTTTGAGCGAAGCGCCCAGCCACGGTATGCCTGTTATTGATTACGATAGCAAGTCCAAGGGTGCGCAGGTTTACATGGAATTGGCACAAGAGGTGATTGACGATGAGTAAGAAGGCAGGCTTAGGTAAGGGCTTAGGCGCAATTTTTGGCGAGAACCCTACTCCCGCAATTGAAAAGCCGGAAGTTAAGGAAGTTGTGGAAGGCACTCCCCAAGAGGTTGCTGTAAAAGACATCGTTGCTAACCCGTACCAACCCCGTAAAACCTTTGATGAAGAAAAACTGCAGGAATTGGCAGCTTCCATTAAAGAATATGGCGTAGTTCAACCCTTGGTAGTACGCAAAAAAGGCAAGAAGTATGAGCTTGTTGCCGGCGAACGTCGCTTGCGTGCTTCTAAACTGGCGGGCTTGAAGAAGGTTCCCGTGGTTTTGAAGGAATATGACGAAGCTGAGATGATGGAAATCGCTCTTATCGAAAATATTCAACGCCACGATTTGAACGCTATTGAAGAAGCTCAAGGCATTAAACGCCTGATGGACGAATGCAAGCTGACTCAAGAGCAGGTTGCTGTAAAGGTTGGCAGAAGCCGTACTGCCGTTGCTAATATTTTGCGTTTGCTGAACTTGGCGCAAGAGGTGCAGGACTTAATTAGCAAAAACCTTCTTTCCATGGGGCAGGCAAAGCAAATTTCTACCCTGCGTAGCGAGGAAGAACAAATTCTCGTGGCGAAGGCTGCGGTGGAACAAGGCTGGACCGCCCGTACTACGGAAGAAGTTGTCCGCGAAATGCTGGACGGCAAAAAAGTTAAGGTAGTCCGCGAAACTGTAAAGACTATTTTTGATAAGGAAGATAAGGCTGAGAAAAAAGAACCTAAGGTAAAGGTTAAGGCTGACGTTTTCCATAAAGATTTTGAAAGCAAGCTGGTTGAGCTTTTGGGAACCAAGGTTAAGGTAAATCCTAAAGGTAATGGCAAAAAGGGTGGTACCATAGAAATTGAGTACTATTCTGCGGAAGATTTAGAAAGAATTTACGAAGCACTGCAGCCCAAAGTAGAAATTAAACCGGTGGAGGTACAAGCTCCCCGCAAGCTGCACGTGTGATTTTAAAATGAGGGGGCAAAATAATGCCTGGACTTGGAACAATAATGAATTGTGCCGCCATCGTCGTAGGCTCGCTGATTGGCGTAGTGCTGAAACGAGGCTTGCCTGTAAAATGGCAACAAACCATGATGAGTGGCATTGCCTTGTGCATTGTGGTCATTGGCTTGCAAATGGCGATGAAGACCAATAATATTATCATTACCATTATTAGCTTGGTGCTTGGCGCCATGGTAGGCGAGGGCATTGACATTGAGGAGAAGATGAACCGTTTAGGCGATTGGGTTGGCGGAAAGGTTGCTAAAGGCGACGCTTCCGTTGCGGCGAAGATTGCCGAAGGCTTTGTCAACGCTTCTATTTTGTTTTGCACTGGGGCAATGGCGATAGTTGGCAGTATTCAAGACGGTATCTTGGCAGACCACACTACTCTTTTCGCCAAAGGCACGCTGGACGGAATTATTTCTTTAATTTTGGCGGCAAACGTTGGGATTGGTGTGCTGTTCAGCGCTGTGAGCGTAGGCATTTACCAAGGAAGCATTACTGCACTGGCGGGCGTAGTGGAGCCTTACGTAACTCCGCAGATTTTGGCAGAGGTTACTGCTTCCGGCGGGGTAATGATTATGGCGATTGGCACCAATATGCTGAACGTAACTAAAATTAGAATTGCTAACCTGCTTCCGGGGATGATTCCTGCGGCAATCTTGGCGATTTACTTCTAAACATAAAAAATAGGCTATGCGATTTTCGCATAGCCTTTAGTTTTTTGTATGAATCGTTATAAGCACTATTATACTTTGTTGCTGTTTGCTTACCTGCTCGAAGTTACAGCAAATGTTTTTAGTAGCCTTTGAAAAGTTTTAGAAGCACATACAAATTTAATGCGCTCATCATGTAGCGGAACCAGATGTTGGAGTAGGCGAAGCCCAGTTGGTCAACCACGTAGGTTCCGTAAATGCGAGCCCTTATTGCGTAGGTTTCCATGACGGAAAGGCTCAAGAGGAAGAAGCCCGGTTGCCAGGTTGTTTCGTCAGCTAAGAGATAAAGACAATATAATAGGAAGAGAATATCCAAGGTCAAGTAAAAAAGAAAGCGCAAGCCCGTTTTATCCATATAAACGATTTGCTTGGTGCCTGGTTTTTCGCGACGGTTTTTTAAAATCTGAGAGAAGGTGTGCAAAAAATAAGCAAGCTCTCTGGCGTTCATAAAGGAATACATTTTTAGACAAATGAAAAATAAAGCAACAAAATTCATTAGGGGTACCTCGTAAAATTTATCCTCACCATTATACAATAAACGGACAAATAACGCTAGCTGTAAACTTCTTGGAAAAGATGCAGTTTGAAAAAATAAATGTTTCTTGAAAACGGACAAAGCCTTGATTTTTATAAAAAATGTTGCACTTCGAGGGTGAAAGCCAAAAAAGATATAACATTTCTGAAAATTTTATTGACAAAAGTGTGAATGTGTAGCTATAATGTTTAACATAAGTTATTATAGTGGTGCTAGGTGTATAAAGACCACTAAATAATAAGAAAAATTCACCAGAAAAGGGGAAATTTAAAATGAAAAAATGGAAAAAATTTGCGACTGCAGCTTTAGCTGCAATGGTATGCGCATCCGTAATGGCTGGCTGTGGCGGCGGCGCTAAAAAAGAAGAAGCTAAAGAAATCAAAATCGGTGCTTCCTTCGAATTGACCGGTAACGTTGCAATGTACGGCAAAAACATTTTGTCCGGTACCAAAATGGCATTTGACGAAGCTAATGCTAAAGGCGGCGTTCTTGGCAAAAAAATCGTTGTTATCGAATCCGATAACAAATCCGAACCTTCCGAATCCGGCAACTCCATTACCAAATTGGTAACCCAAGACAAAGTTGTTGCAATTGTTGGTCCTGCTACCTCCGGTTGCGTAGCTGCTGGCGCTCCTATCACCGAAGCTAACAAAATTCCTCACATTGCTCCGTCCGGTACTGCTCCTGGCTTGACCGTTGACAACAATGGCAAAGTTAGACCGTTCATGTTCCGTGCTTGCTTCATCGACCCGTTCCAAGGTCAAGTTATGGCAACCTTTGCTAGCAACTCCTTGAAAGTTAAAAACGTAGCAATCCTCATGGATTCTTCCTCCGACTATTCCAAAGGCTTGGCTCAAGTATTCCAAGAAACCTTGGAAAAAGCTGGCGGCAAAATCGTAACCAAAGAAGCATTCCTTTCCAAAGACTTGGACTTCAAAGCTTCCTTGACCAAAATCAAAGCTACCAACCCGGAAGCAGTTTATGTTCCTGGCTACTATGAAGAAGTTTCCAAAATCATCAAACAAGCTCGTGAAATCGGCTTAGACGTTCCCATGTTGGGCTGCGACGGTTGGGAATCCCCGAAACTGGCTGAAATCGCTGGTAAAGACGCTCTGAAAGATTGCTACTATGTATCCGCATTCTCCAAAGACGATCCGGATCCGTCCGTACAAAACTTCATCAAAGCTTACAAAGAAAAATATCAAAAAGATCCGGACATCTTCGCTATGCAAGGCTACAACGCTGGCTTAGTAGTTGTTGACTCCATCAAACGTGCTGGCTCCACTGACGGCACTGCAATTGCTAAAGCTATGGCAGCTACTAAAGACCTTCCGGTTGCAAGTGGCAAATTGACCTATGATGCTAACCATAACCCGATTATGAGCGCATTGATTATCTCTCTTGAAGGCGGCGTTCCTTCCTTGAAAGAAAAAATTGCCCTCTAATCCTAAGTTAGTCTAAAATTTACAAAGTAAAATTTATTAGTTCATCTATAAAAGGCATGCGTAAAAACATGCCTTTTATAATAAATATTTTGAGGGGGATTACATTATGAAGAGAGTGAATAAGTTATTATCAGTTCTTGCTGCAGGTGTGCTGTTTGCAGGTGCTTTGGCAGGCTGCGGCGGCTCTAAGGAAGCTAAGCAAGATACCATTAAAATTGGCGGTTGCCTGGAAATGACCGGCGGTAGCGCAAGCTATGGTATTTCTTCCAAAAACGGTATTGAACTGGCTCTGAAGAATGTTAATCAAAAAGGCGTATTGGGCGGTAAAAAAGTAGAACTGGTTGTAGCAGATAATAAATCTGAAGCTTCCGAAGCCCTTAACGCGATGCAAAAATTGATTTCTCAAGATAAGGTTGTTGCTGTTATCGGTCCTAACCTGTCTTCTGCTTGTATTGCTTCCAGTGCAATCAACAATTCTGCTAAAGTTTTGGCAATTACTCCCATGGGTACCAACCCGGACGTAACCGTTGATCCTAAGACTAAGAAAACTAGAGATTATAATTTCCGTGCTTGCTTCATCGACCCGTTCCAAGGTACTGTAATGGCAAACTTCGTTGCTAAGGAGTTGGGCTTGAAACGTGCAGCAATTATGGTTGATAACACTAGTGACTATTCCAAAGGCTTGGCTACCTTCTTCAAAGAAAACTTCTTGAAAAATGGCTGCGAAGTAGTTGCTGAAGAAGCTTATCTGCAAAAAGACACCGACTATAAATCTACTTTGACCAAAATCAAAGCTACTAATCCGGATATGCTCTACATTCCCGGTTACTATCAAGAAGTTGGTCTGATTATTAAACAAGCTCGTGAAATCGGCTTGAACATTGCTATCGCAGGTGGCGATGGTTGGGATAGCGCTAAGCTTCCTGAAATCGCTGGTAAAGAAGCACTTAACGGTACCTTCTTCTGCAACCTGTATTCTCCGGATGATACCTCCGATTTGAACAAAAACTTCGTTGCTGAATACCAAAAAATGTTCAATGCTAAACCGGACGTATTCGCTGCTTTGGCGCATGACTCCGCAATGGCAATTGTAAAAGGTATTGAAGACGCGAAGTCTGCTGATCCTGCAAAAGTTGCCCAAGCAATGGCAAAAATTAAAGATTTGCAAGGTGTATCCGGCGCAATCACTTTTGATGATAAACACAACCCGATTAAGAGTGCAGTTATCATCGAACACGTTGATGGTAAACAAACCTTCAAAACTAAAATCAATCCCTGATAATTACAACACTTAAACTTTTCTAAGGCTGTTGTTCAAAATACAACAGCCTTTTAACTCATTCTATGGGAGGGTAATTATGGATAACTTACTGCAGCAGTTCCTCCAACAGCTGATAAATGGTATCTCCTTAGGCAGTATTTATGCGTTGATTGCTTTGGGCTATACTATGATTTACGGTATTATTAAGCTGATTAACTTCGCTCACGGCGATATTTACATGCTTGGCGCATATTTCGGTTTTTATGCAACCACTCAATTAGGATTTTCCTTTATTCCTGCAATTATTTTTGCCATGGCTTGTGCTTCCGTTGTGGGTATTATCGTTGAACGCATTGCGTATCGCCCCATGCGTAACGCACCCCGTATTGCGATTTTGATTACAGCAATCGGTGTTTCCTTCTTCTTGGAATATGTAATGATTTTGTTCGTTACTCCGCAACCCCGTACTTTCCCTGCAGTATTCCAAGCGCAGGTTTACCACATTGGCGAATTGGTTGTAAATAGCCAACAAATCGTAATATTGATTAGCGCGATTATTTTGATGACCGTGCTTTCTTACATCGTAAACCAAACCAAAGCCGGCAAGGCAATGCGTGCCGTTTCCTTTGACGCTGACGCAGCAAGACTCATGGGTATTAACATCGACAAAGTTATTTCCATGACCTTCGCATTGGGCAGTGCATTGGCAGCAGCAGGCGGCGTGCTGGTAGGCGTTTACTATAACTCCATCGACCCGCTGATGGGTATGATGCCCGGCTTGAAAGCTTTCGTTGCAGCGGTACTTGGTGGTATCGGTATTATCCCCGGTGCAATGATGGGTGGCATCATCCTTGGTGTAGTAGAAGCTATGGTAAGTGGCTTCTTCTCTTCCACCTTCCGTGATGCAGCTGCATTCGGCATTTTGATTTTGATTCTGCTCTATAAACCGGCAGGCTTGTTGGGCAAGAACGTACGCGAGAAAGTGTAGGTGACAGTGATGAATTCAATCAGAAAATTCGACTTAACCCTTCTCGCTGGCTGTGCTGCACTTTTTGCTGCAACACAGGGTATGATTTTTACCGGCATTATCGGTCCCTTCTGGGAACTGAACATTATTCTTATCTGCATCAACATCATCATGGCAGTAAGCTTGAACCTTATCAATGGTTACACCGGTCAATTCTCCATTGGTCACGCAGGCTTTATGGCAGTTGGTGCTTACACTGGTGCAGTTATCACTGTAAAACTTGGCTTGCCCTTTGAACTGGGTTTAGTTGTTGCAACTGTTGCTGCAGGCTTCTTAGGCTTCCTCATTGGTTTGCCTACCCTGCGCTTGAACGGTGACTACTTGGCAATCGCTACCTTGGGCTTGGGCGAAATTATCCGTATCTGCATCCTGAACATTGATTACGTTGGCGGTGCTTCCGGTTTGATGGGTATTCCTCGTCTGACCACCTTCGCTTACGTGTTCTGGATTATGATTGGCGTAATTTTCTTCATTAAAAACTTTAAGAACTCTGCTCCCGGTCGTTGCTGCCTGGCAATTCGTGAAAACGAAATCGCAGCAGACACCATGGGCATTAACACTACTAAATA
>CALCUU010000132.1 GCA_937906915.1 uncultured Phascolarctobacterium sp.
CCGCTTTCAGAATATGTCAACACCTTTTTTATAAGTTTTTTAGATTTTTTCTAAAAACTTTTTTCAACAACAGCGCTCTAACAATTTCTTCCTTATTATATACTTTACTGCACCCTTTGTTATGAAGAAGCAAGCTCTAAACAATGACAAAAGCAACACGAAGTGTTATAATGTCTTAGATGTCGCGTAACTGCGTCCCAATAATCAACAAGCGAGGTAACTATGATATATTCCATTCTAAAAACTCTGTTGATATTCATCAGCTCCGTGATGATTATGGCAGTTTCTGTTTGGTACGGCTTCTCCGGATTATTCTCTCCTAAAAATATGGACGAGTATTTGCAACCGGACGCTGCTTCTGAATTTTATGATGATAAAGGTGAATTGATTTACACCACCCTTTCAGAAGAACGCCGTATCCCCATCAACATCAACTACATTCCGGACCACACCCAAAAAGCCTTCATCTCTATTGAAGACAATCGTTTCTACGAGCACATGGGTGTTGACTTCCGTGGCACTGCCCGCGCAGTAGTATCTACCTTGAGTGGTCGCGAGGTGCAAGGTGGCAGTACCATCACCCAGCAATTAGCTAAAAACGCTTTCTTAACCCAAGAACGCACCATCACCCGTAAGGTTAAAGAAGCCTTCATCGCTCGCGAGCTTGAAAAACGCTACACCAAAGATGAAATTTTAGAGATGTATCTGAACCACATCTACTTTGGCCAAGGTGCTTATGGCGTAGAAAGCGCAGCCCGCTACTACTTCGGCAAGGAAGCAAAGGATTTGAACATTGCTGAATCCGCAACCTTGGCTGCCATTCCTAAAAGCCCCAACTACTTCAACCCCTTTGCAAACCCTGAAGCAAGTAAGGAGCGCAAGGAGCTTGTAATCGACCAAATGGTTAGATACGGTTACATCACCGAAGAGCAAGGCGAAGCTGCTAAAAAAGAAGAGCTTAAATTAGTAACCTCTCGTAAAAAATCTGACAACCCCAACTTCTACTTCATCGACATGATTACCCAAAAGGTTATCGACGAACTTGGCGCAGAAGCTCTCTACAAAGGCGGTTTAAAAATTTACACCACCTTGGACAGCGAAATGCAAAAGGCTGCTATCGAATCCTTGAAGCATTTGCCCCAAGCTACCATGAACGAAGAAGACTTGGCTAAATTAAAAGAAGACCAACATCCTGCAGCTTACAACGATAAAAACAAGCTTACCCAACCTCAAGTTGCCTTGGTTGCCATTGACCCCAACACCGGTCACGTTAAAGCATTGCTTGGTGGTCGTGGTCAAGATAAGTTCAACCGTGCAACCCTTTCCGTTCGTCAACCCGGTTCTTCCTTTAAACCCTTTGTTTATTTAACCGGTATGGCAAATGGTTTTACCCCTGCCAGCATTATGGAAGATAAGGAAGAAGAATTCGACAAAGACTGGAAACCCAGAAACGTTACTAAAAAATGGTACGGCAAGGTTAGCCTGCGTACTGCAATCGCCCGCTCCATGAACATTCCTACAATTAAGTTGGCTCGTGAAGTAGGCGTGCGTAAAGTTGTAGAAACTGCTCAAAAAATGGGCATCAGCACCCTCGTTACCGAAGGTAAATACACTGACGCCAACCTTTCCATGGCTATTGGTGGTCTTAGCCACGGCGTTAGTCCTTTGGAAATGGCTTCTGCTTACGGCGTATTTGCTACCAACGGTATTTTGTGCAAGCCCTTCGCTCTGCTTAAAATCACCGACGCTCACGGCAAAATTCTTTACGAGCAAGAAACCGTTGCTAAACGTGTAATGGACCCCAAACCTATCTACACCACTGTTAATATGTTGGAAGACGTTTTGATTTGGGGTAGCGGTGGCGGTATGGGCATTGGTCGTCCGGCAGCCGGTAAAACCGGCACCACCGATAACTATGTTGACGCTTGGTTCGTTGGCTTCACTCCTGACCTTAGCACCGCAGTGTGGGTTGGCGACGACAACAACAGAACCTTGGATAATATGTCCGGCAGCGGCACTCCCCTTTCTATCTGGCACGACTTTATGGTCAACGCTCACAAGAACATTCCTGTCAGCGACTTCGTAAACCCCGGTGTGGAAATTCCGCCTGAACCGGTAATCATCCAAGACGAAACCGCTGAGATTGAAAAAGAAATGCTGCGTCTGGAAGCAGAACGCAAAGCTAAAGAAAAAGAGCGTCTGGAAAAAGAAAAGAAAGACGATCGCGAAGAACGCAAATCCAAGCGCGAGCTGGAAAGAGAACGTAAGAAACGCGAAAGAGAAATCCGAAAAGCTCGTGAACGTCAAGAAGAGCTTGAACGTGAACGTGAAAAAGAACGGGAAAAGGAAAGAGAAAGAGCTAAAGACGAAGATGAAGATAAACCCGTCGTTAGCAACAAGCCTGTCCGTCGCAGCATGAAAGAACGCATCCAAGAAATTCTTGGTCAGCAATCTCGCTAACTAATAAACACCTATGATTTTAAATCATAGGTGTTTTCTTTTGAAAAAGTTTGCTTGTGCGTCTCCGTACAGTAGGCAGTTACAAATAGTTATGCTATAATGAAAAGGTAAAATTGAATATCACTTACTTAACTATATTTTAGAAAAGGAGAACATTATGAGCAACAAACCTTTGAAAATTGTTGAAACCGTTTTGCGCGATGGTCACCAATCCTTGGCTGCAACCAGAATGCGCATCACCGACATGCTCCCCGTTTTAGAAAAAATTGACGACATCGGCTACCACGCTGTAGAAGCTTGGGGCGGTGCAACCTTTGACTCCTGCCTGCGTTTCTTGAACGAAGATCCCTGGGAAAGACTGCGCACCTTGAAAAAACATCTTCCCAAAACTCCCATTCAAATGCTGCTTCGTGGTCAAAACGTTTTGGGCTACAACCACTACGCTGATGACGTTGTAACTGAATTTGTAAAACGCTCCGTTGATAACGGTGTTTCCATCATGCGTATCTTCGACGCACTGAACGACACCCGCAACCTGGAATGCGCAATGAAAGCTGCTAAAGCTGCAGGCGCTCACGTTCAAGGCTGCATTGTTTACACCATCAGCCCCTACCATAAGGATAGCGACTTCGTTAAACTTGGTAAAGAATTGGTACAAATGGGCGCTGACTCCATCTGCATCAAGGATATGGCTGGCTTGCTCCGTCCTTTCGCAGCAGAAAGCCTCGTTCGTAGCTTGAAAGCTGAACTGAATGTTCCCATCGACCTGCACACCCACTTCACCAGTGGCATGGGCGATATGACTTATTTGAAAGCAGTAGAAGCTGGCGTTGACATCATCGACACCGCACTGTCTCCCTTCTCCGTGGCAACCAGCCAACCCTGCACCGAATCCATCGTTGCAACCTTGCAAGGTCACGAACGTGATACCGGTCTGGACTTGACTGCTCTCCACGATTTGGCAGACCACTTCAAACAAGTTAAAACCTCTTTGACCAACGACTTTAGCCTTAATACCAACATCCCCATTGACCCGAAGGTACTCACCTTCCAAATCCCCGGTGGCATGCTCTCCAACCTGCTCAACCAAATGAAAGAAATGGGCGTTGCTGATAAATATGAACAACTGCTGGAAGAAATGCCTCGTGTACGTGCTGACCTTGGCTATCCTCCGCTGGTAACTCCTACCAGCCAAATCGTTGGCTCCATGGCAGTTATGAACGTAACCTTTGGTCGTTACAAAATGATTCCCCGCGAAGTTAAAGATTTGATTTTGGGTAAATATGGTCGCACTCCTGCTCCCATCAACGAAGAAATCAAGAAAATGGCTATTGGCGAAACTCCGCAAATCTCCTATCGTCCGGCTGATGACATTCCGCCTCAACTGGAAAAACTTACCCAACAATTGGCAGAAGCTGGCTACCCCAACGCTTCCGTAGAAGATGTACTTAGCTACGCTTCCTTCCCCGAAGTTGCACTGAACTTCTTTAAAAACAACAGATAAAGCAAAGGCTCCCTCACACGAGGGAGCCTTTAGTGTTTTTTATGAAATTAGAAGCTGTATTTAGCGTCAACGTACCATCTGTCGCTACGGCTGTCACTGCTCTTTTGATAGCTATATGCTACACCAAAAGTCCAGTCACCTTTTTCAGCTTCAAGACCAATGCTTCCCAAGAAGCTACCATCATTCATTACGGTGTAACCAAGTCTTGCAGCTTCTGCAACGTCAGGAGTACGAACGGTCATTTCGTTTTCAGTATCGCCAAATGCCCAAATGTAGGACAGGTCTACTTTCGGAGTTACTACCCAACCATTGGGATTAACGATTTCTTGTTTAATGCTTACGCCAACTGGCAACAGCCAAATGTCTTGACGTTCAGTGGAATAGTAGGTTGCTTCAGAAGCAGTGCCACCTTTAGCTTCATAATCATCAGTATCAATGGTCATAAAACGCAAGCCTACATAAGGTACGATCTGTACTGCGCCTTCGTCAATAAGTTTTTCAACTTTTACGCCTGCAG
>CALCUU010000133.1 GCA_937906915.1 uncultured Phascolarctobacterium sp.
AGACGCAGGTATGCGTTTGGGCGAGGGTACTGGCGCTAACTTGGCTGTAGTTATTTTGCAAAGTGCTATTGACGTTTATAACAAACTGAGCAGGTGAAATGATGCGTGATTTTATTACGTGCTTAGAATTTTTAACAAGAATAAGATTTTCCAACCGTACTGATTGGCGTGACGATGACTTCGCCAAGAGCGTGCCTTACTTTCCCTTGGTGGGCTTGGTGATGGGCGTGTTCATGGGCGCTGTCAATTACGGCTTGCTTTACGTCAACACACCTCTCTTTATGCGGGCGGTGCTTCTAATTTTGGCAGAGCTGCTTATAATTGGGGCGCTTATGTACGACGGCTTCATGGATACTTCCGACGGAGTGTTCAGTGCGCGAAGTAGGGAGCGTATGCTGGAAATTATGAAGGATAGTCACGTTGGCAGTAACGCTGTTATTGCTTTAGTGTGCTTGGTGCTCTTAAAGATTGCGGCGTACACTTCCATTGACGGAATGAAGCTGTGCTACGCATTGGTGGCGATGTATGTGGCGACACGCACTTTTATGGTAAATTACATTGTGAATTTTAAATATGCTCGTGAAACTGGCATTGGTCATATGTTTACCCAGTATTCAAAACCAAGCTACGTGTATATTGCTTTCGCAATTTGTCTTGCCTTGGTTTACGCTTGCGGTTTGCCGTACCTTTATACTGCCTTTGTAGCTCTCTTCATCAGCTTGGGCATTGCTCATTTTCTGAGTGAACAGCTTGGTGGATTGACAGGTGATACCTACGGTTTCTTGACTGAGTGCGGACACGTTATTTATATGCTGGCTGCAGTGTATTTATTGAGGTAAAATGTTTCACGTGAAACAATCTGACTTTTAGAGGTTTATATGCTAAACATAAATGAACTTATTTCACAAATCACTCCCATTAACGAGGAGTGTGTTGCTGAAGCGCAAAAGCGCTTTGATAATTTAATAAAGCCTGTTGGCTCTCTTGCTAGGCTTGAGGAGATGACTTCCCGTTATGCAGGAATAATTTGTAAAACAGATAAGAATGAGATTGACTACCCTAAACGTAAAGTGTTAATATGGGGGAGTATTGATAATGCAAATGAAGCTGAGAAAATTTTAAATGATGCAACCCCTGTTAACGTACTTGCTGCTAAAACTGGAGCAGAGGCTATTCCACTGCTTGTGCTTGCTGAAAGTGAAGAGGAAGCAATGGTAGAAGGTGCTATGCTTGTAAGTGAGTACGTTAAAAAAGAAGGCTTAGGTCTTTTAGGCTTTGGTGCTCTGTGTGATGACCCATTGGTAATTGCGGCCATGGCTGGCGGAATTTTACAGGCTGCCGCGTTAAAGGTAGGCGTTATGCTTGACGGTGTTGTAACTTGTAAGGCTGCCTTGAAGGCTAAGGAGCTTGCGCCTGACGTAGCTCGCTACTGTTTTGCCGGACATGTTTCCGATGAAGAAGAAGCAGAAGAAGTCTTAGAGGCTTTAGGGCTTTCTGCACCATTACGTTTGAACATTACTAGTTGTGAAGGAGAAGGTGCTGCTGTTGCCTTCACC
>CALCUU010000134.1 GCA_937906915.1 uncultured Phascolarctobacterium sp.
CTGGAGCCTTGGTCAGCAGCCTTGATTACCACAGGCACGCCAAAGGTAGCAATAATTTCTTTTTCAATCAGCTCTGCATCCTTATCGAAGCGTTTATTATACATCAAGGATTTAGGAGTGCTGATATTTGCAGAAATCAAGAAGCGTTTAGTAGCAATTTTATCCATTGCCACTGCGCTAGCCAACACGCCACTACCGGTGTAGGGCATTTTAATTGCTTCCAACATACTTTGCAGGCGACCGTCTTCGCCGTACATACCGTGTACAGCGTTGAACACAACCTTAGCATCTATTTCTTTTAATTGTTCTACTAATTTTTCGGGAACAAGCTCAACTTCAACAGCGTTGTAGCCTTTTTCACGCAGTGCTTCGGCAATGGCAGCACCAGTTCTACGAGACACCTCTGCTTCGGAGGAAGGGCCACCTAAAACAACTGCAACAACATCTTTTTTATTCATTTATTTTTACGCTCCAATTCTCTAACCAGTTCTTCGCCAACCTTGAATACGTCGCCAGCGCCAACGGTCAGGATTAAATCTCCTGCCTCTGCCTTAGCTTCCAAGTATTCTTCTGCCTTGGCAAGTCTGGGAATGTAGGTAACTTCTTTGCCCAAAGCCTTACGCACGCCTTCTGCCAAAGCTTCGGAGGTAATTCCGGGAATAGGCGCTTCGCTGGCAGCATAAATATCTGTCAGGATAAGCTCGTCACAATCAGCAAAGCAGTTGCAGAACTCATTGAACAACAGCTTAGTACGAGTATAGCGGTGGGGTTGGAAGAGGCACAGCAAACGCTTAGGTTGAGTTTGACGTGCTGCCTTCAAGGTTACTTCAATTTCCGTGGGGTGATGAGCGTAATCGTCAACTACCCACACACCGTTAACCTTGCCTTTAGTTTCAAAGCGTCGCTTCGCTCCGCCAAACTTCGCCAAGGATGCAAGAATGCTTTCTTCCGCAATACCCATCTCCCTTGCCGCAGCAAATGCACCAACGGAGTTCAGTACATTGTGACGACCGGGAACGATAAGTCTAACATCAGTTACAAATTCATCTTTATAGTACAGCTTGTAGGTAGTGCCGTCCACGCCGTAGTGAATATCCTTCGCCACGTAGTCAGCATCTTCCAAGCCGTAGGTAATAACTTCTTTATCGGTTTCCTGTGCCAGCGCTTTCACCTTTGCATTATCAACGCACAAGATTGCTTTGCCACCTTCAACAAGATTTCCTAAGAATTGCTTGAAGGCTTTATAAATATTTTCTTCGGTACCGTAGTAATCAAGGTGGTCGTCCTCGATATTGGTTACAAGTGCCAAGCAGGGGTTCAGCTTGAGGAAGGAGCCGTCGCTTTCGTCAGCTTCTGCCACAATGAAGCGACCTGCGCCGTTACAAGCATTACCGTTCAACGCACTTACTTCGCCACCAATGATAACGGTCGGGTCAGTGTTGCCCTCTACTGCAATGCAGGCAATCATGGCGCTGGTAGTAGTCTTGCCGTGAGCACCTGCCACAGCCACACCGTCGCCTTGGTTAAAGATTGCTGCCAGCACATCACTGCGATGGTAAACAGGAATATTTTGTTCCTTGGCAGCCACAACCTCCGGGTTATCTGCCTTAATGGCGGTGGATACTACTACAGCTTCTGCATCAGCGTCGCTAACCTGACAAGCATCGTGACCCATGAATACCATGGCGCCTTCACTTGCCAAACGTGCGGAAACACGTCCTGCATTCAAATCAGAACCGCTAACATTATAACCGCGTTTTATTAAAACATGGGCAATGGCGCTCATACCCGCGCCACCAATACCGATGAAATGAAAATTGCGCAATTTATTTAACACAGGAGAACCTCCTCTATTTTTTCAGCAGAGCTAATGCCTGCTTGGCAATGTCTTCTGCAGCTTGGGGCTTGCCCAATTTCTTCGCCGCTTCTGCCATTGCAGTTAATTCTTCTTCGTGCACCAAAAGATGCTCTATAGCTTCCAAAATCTTTTCGCCGGTCATCTCTTTATCAAGAATAACCTTTGCCGCACCGGCAGCTTCCACCGCACGAGCGTTAAACTCTTGGTGATTGGCAGTTGCGAAAGGATAAGGAATTAAAACGGAAGGAATACCTTTAGCAGTAATCTCTGCCAAACCGATGGCACCAGCACGGCACACAGCTAAATCTGCTGCCGCAAGGGCTACGGGCATATTGTGGAGATAGGGTTTGATAATAATATTATCTTCCACGCCACCACGCTTGGTAATTTCTTCCATATAATCTTCGTAGTTAACGTCGCCAGTTGCGTGCAACACCTGTACGTCGTGACGACCGGACAGTGCTAACTCTGCTTCCAGCATTGCCTTGTTGATGCTCTTAGCACCACGGCTACCGCCAAAAACAAGCACTGTTTTCTTGGCAGGGTCTAAGCCCAGCTCTTTATAAGCATCCTCACGTTTATTGTTTAAAATTTCCGTGCGGATGGGGTTGCCTGTATAAACGTATTCAGCATCACCACTAAAATACTTTCTGCCCTCTTGGTAGCCTAAGAAAACCTTTTTCACAAAGCGGGAAAGGATTTTATTGGTAACACCGGGCATGGCGTTCTGCTCTTGGATGCAGGCAGGTACCTTATGAAGTGCAGCCATAAAGGTAATGGGGCCACACACAAAACCACCAGTACCAATTACCAAATCAGGCTTCTCTTTTTTCAGAATGTTATAGGCATCCTTCAAGCCGGTAAACAGCTTGCCAAAGCTACGCAGGGTGTCCAAGCTAAGGCTACGTTTGAAGCCAGCCACCTCAATAAATTTCAAAGGATAACCATAACGGGGAATAATATCTTTTTCTAAACCTTGCTGTGTACCGACAAAGATTATCTCCGCTTCGGGATGCAGCTTCTTAATTTCGTCTGCAATGGTCAAAGCAGGATAAATATGTCCGCCGGTACCACCACCGGAAAGAATAATTTTCAAGGGGAATACCTCCTCAACTTAGCGCTTAGCAAGCTCCATCACTAATTCCTTGAAGCGTCGCCCGCGCTCGGGGTAATTTTTAAACATGTCATAAGAAGAGCACGCCGGAGCAAGCACTACCACCTGGGGCTCCTTTGCCACAGCATAAGCACGCTCTACCGCATCTTCAAAACTGCTGGCAATTTGGATATTTTCTACGCCACAAGCTATGGCAGCCTCGTTGAAACGCTCCTTAGCGTTACCCAAAAGAATGAGCAAATCGGTTTTTTCCTTTACGACCTGCATCATGGGCTCCAGCTCCGTCATCTTATCGTAGCCACCAGCCAGCAAAATAACGTGTCCATTTTTAAAAGCTTGCAGTGCCTTAATGGCAGAATCCGTATTGGTAGCCTTGGAATCGTTGTAATACTTTACGCCTTTAATGGTGGTAACGTATTCCAAACGATGCTCCACTGCCTTAAAGTTACGCAGCACCTCTGCCATATCTTCGATGGCAACGCCTGCGAAGAAGCCACAGGCAATGGCAGCCAAAATATTTTCTTCGTTATGACCGCCAAAAAGATGCACATCGTCTACACCGCAAACGATTGCTTCTGTATCATTCCATTTTACCACAAAATTATTATCTTGTATAAAAACGCCTTGTTCTAACGGGAAAATTCTGCTAAAGAAGCAAATTTGTCCCTTACTTTCCTTAGCCCAAGAGCGTACTTCTTCATCGTCATAATTCAGAACAGTCACTTGCCCTGCACTTTGCTTAGCAAAGATATTCTTCTTGGCAGCACCGTATGCTTCCATGGTGTAGTGACGCTCCAAATGGTCAGGAGTTAAATTCAAAACCACTGCAATATCAGGAGCAAAGCTTTGCACCTTTTCCAGTTGGAAGCTGGAAAGCTCTGCTGCCAGCCACGCCTCATTAGTTAAAGGCTCAACCTCCTTGCTCAAGGCAAGTCCAATATTCCCGCCCACTGCGGAAGGCACGGGGAGCTTTTTGAACATCTCACCTACGATGCTGGTGGTAGTGGTCTTACCGTTGGTACCGGTAATGGCAGCAATGTGTCCGCCATAATTACGATAAGCAAGCTCCACTTCGCTGATTACTTCCACCCCACTACGCTCTGCCAAAAGGACATTTTCGTTGACGCAGGCAACGCCCGGAGAAAGCACCAAAAGCCCGGCATCAGAGCCGAGCAATTTAGCAAAATTACCACAAACTAAACAGCCACCATTGGCAGCTAAAGCCTGTGCTAAACTATCTTCAATTTTACATTCAGTATCATTATATAAGAACACCTGCTGTCCGTGCTTGGCAAGCACTTCGGCAGCTCCACGCCCGCTAACGCCGGCGCCGTACACAATAACAGACTTTGTATCAGCCACGTTAATGCGCCCCCTAAATTAGTTTATACCTAAATGATAAATACGCAAAAGGAACAAGCCAAAGGAAACCAAGGACAACGCCACGCTTGCACCGGTGAACACTGCCACAACCTTAGTTTCACGCCAGCCACCTAATTCAAAATGATGGTGCAAGGGGCTCATTCTAAAGATGCGCTTACCACCACTCAAACGGAAGTAGGTAACTTGAATAATTACAGAAGCAGCCTCCGCCACGTACACGCCACCTAAAATTACAAGAAGCAGTTCCGTATTGGTTAAGAGCGCCAAAGCTGCCACGCCACCGCCCAAAGCAAGGGAACCTGTATCACCCATGAACACCTTTGCCGGATAACGGTTAAAGAGTAAGAAGCCAAGGCACGCACCGGTCATAGCGTAGGCAAAGCCACCTAAACCATTGGCACCTAAAGTGATAAAGCCATAGGTCATAGTTACGGGAATAGTTACGCTAGCAGCCAGACCGTCCAAACCGTCAGTAAGGTTCACCGCATTGGTAGTACCTACCAGAAGCAGGAACGCCAGCACATAATAGAACCAGCCCAAGTCAATGATAACGTCAACACCGGGAATCCACACAGTGGTACTTTTAATGTAGTGTTCTGCGTAGTAAACGTAAGCACCGGCAAGAGCAAATTGCATCAACAGCTTTTGCAGTGCGGTCAAACCAAGGTTACGCTTCATAACAACCTTGATGTAATCGTCAATAAAACCAATGACACCGTGACCAAGCATCAGCACCAAGGCAATCAACACTTGGGGAGTTAAATCACCCCAGATTACCAAGGACACTACGATGGCAGTGATAATCATGATACCGCCCATGGTAGGAGTGCCACTTTTCTTTTGGTGGCTTTCGGGACCACAGCCACGAATGCTTTGTCCAAATTTTAATCTATGCAAAAAAGGAATTAAGAACGGACCCATTACTGCGCACACAGCAAAAGCCGTAATCAAAATCAAAAGTTCAGAACTCATTACAGTTCCCCCAAGCATCAAATTTATTTAAACAGCTCCAGCATTTTATCTACCTGCATGGAGTGAGAGCCTTTCAGCAAAATAATATCGCCTGCGTTGGCAATGGTACGCAGTACATTGGCAGCCTCGTGCCTATCTGCGCAGTGCTGTACGTTACCGCCCAGCTTCTTCGCTTCATCAGCAATATACGCCGCCTCGTCACCATAGGTCAAGATAAAGTCAGTGCCATTTTCCACTGCCCATTTGCCTACACGACGGTGACCATCCTCGGAGATTGCACCCAGCTCCAGCATATCTGCTAAAACTGCAATGGTGCGAGCATTTTTCGCTGCCTTCTTAGCCTCTGCCAAGGTTTTCAGCGCTGCTTCCATAGAGGCAGGACTTGCATTATAAGCATCGTTGATAAAGGTAATATCGCCAATGTAGATAATCTCTTGACGGCTACCGGTTAAGCGGGCAGTTGCCAAAGCCTTAACGCTTTCTTCCAAGGTTACGCCGTAGCAGGCAGCACCAGCAATTGCACTCAATGCGTTGTAAACATTGTGCTCACCAATCAATTGCAGCTTCACTTGCACTGCTTTGCCAGTTGGCTTTTCTGTACAGGTAAAGGTAGTGCCCAAACCAGTAGTAACAATGTCGCTACCACGGTAATCGCAAGCTTCGCCCAAGCCAAAGAATACAACCTTCGCCTTGGTTTTGCCAGCCGCAGCCACAACGTATTCGTTGTCACCGTTCAGCACTGCAAAACCCTCAGCAGGCAGATTCTCTACAATCTCGCCTTTAGCCTTGCCAATATTTTCCATACTGCCCAAAAGCTCCATGTGGGTTTCGCCCACGTTGGAGATAAGACCACTATCAGGCTCTGCAATCTCGCACAGCTCTGCGATTTGTCCCAAGCCACGCATACCCATTTCCACAACGGCAATGTCCGTATCAGCAGTAATGTTCAGCAAGGTTTTGGGTAAGCCAATTTCATTATTAAAGTTGCCTTGAGTTTTTACTACATTATATTTAGCACCTAAACAAGCTGCCAGTAAATCCTTGGTAGAAGTTTTACCGTTGGAGCCTGTAATGGCAAATACTTTTAAATCAGCAAAGCTTCTGCGGTAAGCACGGGCAATTTCTTGGAACGCCTTTAAGGTGTTGGGTACTTTAAACACCGCAACATCTTCCGGCAAGCCTTCCACATCTTTAGAAACAAGCACGCCAGTTGCGCCCAGCTCCACTGCTTTTGCGCAGTAGTTATGGCCATCAAAATTTTCACCGCTAAAAGCTACGAACAGCTCCCCTGCCTTCACCGCACGGGAATCCGTAGTCAAACCGGTAAACTCAACATTCTTTCCTTTATATTCTGCATTGGTTGCGCTAACAATCAATTTAGCATCAATCATTATTTTTCACTCCAATATTCCAAAACCACTTCACGGTCGTCAAAATGAATGGTTCTGTCCTTTAAGATTTGGTAGTTCTCGTGACCCTTGCCTGCAATCATAATTACATCATCTGCTTCTGCATTGGCAAGAACATATTCAATAGCCTCACGTCTGTCGCTGATGCGGTAAACCTCTTTGCCAGCAGGAACATCTTGCAAAGCTACGAAGATTTGGTCAATAATTTTTTCCGGGTCTTCGGTACGGGGGTTGTCAGAGGTAACAACAACCTTATCCGCCAAGTCCAGAGCAATACCACCCATAATAGGACGTTTTTTATTATCACGGTCACCACCGCAACCAAAGATTGCCCACAGCTTACCTTTAGTAATACTACGAGCGGTCTTCAAAACATTGTCCAAACCGTCAGGAGTGTGAGCGTAGTCTACGATTACGGTGTAGGGTTGTCCTGCTTCTACAAGTTGGAAGCGACCGGGAACACCGTCAAAACCGTTGAGCACGTCGCAGATAATTTCCTTATCCACCTTTTCAGCAAGGAGGCAAGCCACTGCGCTCATTACGTTATACACGTTGAACTCGCCGGTAATCTTTAAGTTCAGATTCATTTCGCCTACAGGAGTTGCCAGCTGCAAAGCCATTTCTTTTGCCTGTACGTCAAAGGAGATGGGGTAAATATCATTGTCGTGACCTTTACCGTAGGTTAAGCAGTTCACCTTGGTACGAGCCTTGATGATTTCACTGGAAGCATCGTCCATATTGAACACTGCGTTTTTATTTTCTTTAGTGCCATTTGCCAAGCCTTCGAACAGCAGGCTCTTAGCATCACGATAATTTTCAATGGTTTTGTGGAAATCCAAATGGTCTTGGGTAATGTTTGTCAAAACTGCGCAATCATATTCGCAGCCTGCCACA
>CALCUU010000135.1 GCA_937906915.1 uncultured Phascolarctobacterium sp.
CTTTGAGCAAAAATTCGGATTCGAACCGAAAACAATTTGATTATCAGTCAAATACTCTACCAATTGAGCTATCCTCGCTGGAGATTTGCTGAATGGCGTCTTATAAGTGGAGCCTCCGGTGGGACTTGAACCCACAACCACTTGATTACAAATCAAGTGCTCTGCCAATTGAGCTAAGGGAGCATGAAACGACGCAGGAGGGATTTGAACCCCCGGTGGGTCTCCCCACGCCGGTTTTCAAGACCGGAGCCATCAGCCTCTCGACCACTGCGCCAGATAGAAAAGAGGAGGGCTTCCTTATGCACCTTTGCCGAGGCGAGAGAGCCACCGTGCGAAAGGGGCACGGCCCGGACTTATATGTTTGTCCGAATACAAAAAGCAAGGATACTATATGCATATCACTACCTGAACAACAGGCGGCAACCTGTCAGCTGGGGATGCAGGGATCGAACCTGCGCATGCGGGAGTCAAAGTCCCGTGCCTTACCGACTTGGCTACGCCCCAATCATTTGTCGCGCTAACAGGTGGGGTGGCTAGAGGGATTCGAACCCTCGAGTAACGGAGCCACAATCCGCCGTGTTGACCGCTTCACCATAGCCACCAAATCTTTCCAAACTCAATAGCTTGGCGACAGGTGTTATTATACTATAAGAAAATTACTGCGTCAATACTTTTTTCTAAAAAATTTTAGAAATTTATTTTACAGCAACAACTTCAATCTCAACGTGCACGCCTTTAGGCAATGCAGCCACTTGTACAAAGGAACGAGCAGGCGGATTTACTTGGAAATATTTGCCATAAACGCCATTTACTGCTGCAAAATCGTTGATATCAGTTGCGAAGATGGTGGTTTTTACAACATTTGCATAAGTGCAGCCTGCTGCTTCCAAAACAGCGCCAATATTATTCATTACTTGTTCTGCTTCTGCTTCGATGTTTTCCAAAACCAATTCGCCGGTTGCCGGATTGATGGCAATTTGACCGGAGCAATATACGGTGTTGCCTGCTACGATTGCTTGGGAATAAGGGCCCAAAGCTTGAGGTGCTTTATCAGTAGAAATTACTTGCATTTTAAAATCTCCTTTATCTTTTTATTTTGCAAAATATGTTTTAGCCCAAGCTAATGCCGTGGGAGTAGTTGCCATGCCCCCGCCCGCAGTTTCCTTCAAAGCACAAGGAAGGCTGTCGCCAACGCTCTTCATTGCGTCAATTGCCTCGTCCGCAGGAATGAAGCTTTCAATTCCTGCCAGTGCAAGCTCTGCCGCCGCAAGCGCCTGCAAAGCACACGCACCATTACGTTTAATGCAGGGTACTTCTACCAGACCAGCCACAGGATCGCACACAAGACCCAAAACATTTTTAAACACAATGGATACTGCGTGTCCAACTTGGGTAGGACTTCCACCTAGCATTGCTACTGCCGCGCCTGCTGCCATAGCCGCCGCGCTGCCACATTCAGCCTGACAGCCACCTGTTGCCCCCGCCAAAGAAGCCCTGTCTGCAATTACAAGGCCAATACCTCCGGCAACAACAAGTCCTTCTGCTAAAACTTGGTCGCTTAAATTATAATGTTTTTTCAAAGCAAAGAACACTCCCGGCAACACGCCACTTGCCCCTGCGGTGGGAGCAGCTACGATTCTGCCCATTGCCGCATTGGCTTCTGCAACTGCCATGGCATAAACCATTGCGTCCTTTGCCTTATCACCTAAAATATTGTTGAACTGCTTTTGCTCGGAAGCTTCTAAAAGACGTTTAGCAGCACCACCTGTCAAACCACTGTGGGAGCGCACGCCTGTCAACCCAAAATCAATGGATTCTTTAATAACCACAAGCATTGCTTCCATTTTAGCAAGCAGTTCTTCTTTGGAGCATTCCAGCTCCTTAGCGTTATATTCTATTAAAAATTCCTGCATGGATTTTCCGGAAGCTTCTGCCTCAGTAATCCAAGCATTTAAAGAAAGTTTATCCTTTTTCATAGCTTAACCTCACGCAACACTGGCGATAAATCGCACAGAGTGAATTTGCTGCAAGGCAGCAATCAGATTGATGATTCCTTGAGGCACATCTTCGTCGCACTCGATGACCATGGAAGCCAAGCCACCTTTATTGCTACGGAACACGCGCATAGTCGCCACGTTCACCCCTGCATTGGCAAGAGTGCTGGTAACCAGGGCAATAATACCCTTTCTATCTTCGTGGACGGTTAAGATTGCAGGCAATTTACCGGTCAGCTCCACGGGGAAACCATCAATGCTATTTACAAGCACCTGCCCGCCTCCCACAGAAGCGCCAATAATCTCACACTTGCTACCGTCTGCCGCAACAAGCTTGAACATGGCAGTGTTAGGGTGGGTCAAGCTACCCAAGTCAATTTTGTCAAAGCTATACTTCAAGCCAGCTTCCTTGGCATATTTATCTGCTTCGGGAATACGGGCATCATCAGGCAGCCAGCCCATAAGCCCTGCCAAAAGCGCCATATCCGTACCGTGTCCCTTATGGGTTTCCGCAAAGGAACCGTGCAGATAAATTTCTGCTTCTACCGGAGCAGAGCCTAAAATCCCCGCCGCCAAAAGTCCTAAGCGCACAGCACCTGCCGTATGCGAGCTGGAAGGTCCAATCATCACAGGACCAATAATATCTATGATATTCATAGTTACTCCTTGGACTCAGATTCAAATTTAGAATCCGGTTCGTATTTCAAATCAGGTTCTTCATTTGCAGGCAAAGAGCGATGCCCCAAGCCTACGCAAAGTTCGTTAAGGTTCAGCACGCCTACGCCCATGAAGATTGCCACGCAAAGATGTTCTCCGTAGCGGGCGATACCAATTTTACCACCAACGCTAAAGCCCATTGCTTTGCTCTTTACTTGCTCCAAGGCTGCGTGGGTAGCACCGGCAACAGCGCCTTCGTTTAAATGTCCGTTGCCAACAATGCCTTGGCGACGAGCAGTAACAGTGGCACGTTCCATAATTCTGCTAACGGAGTTGATGAAGTCACCGCCAAAATCTACGGCAGCAGTGCGAATCCCCTGCTTCCAAAGCAGCTCCTTCACGTTTTTTTCTTCCAAGCGACTGGAAGTAAGCGCAATACGCAGGGCAGCACGACCTACATCAATACTTTTGAAGCCCTTTTTTTCTACCATTCATATCAATCCTCTTCTACCATTTCCACTTCCTTAATCTTGGTCTTGTCAAACAAGGGCACAAGCAAGAAAGCGAGAATGCAAATTACCCATTCAAAATAAACTACTTCTTTGAAAATGGGTTTAACACAACCTAAAGGATTACCGGGCATGTACCACAGCACGATGCCTGCGATACCAACCAAAGTAGTCCAAAACGCACTGCTACGACGGCACACGCCGGGAGCAAATACGGTGAAGAAAAAGATACAGGTCAAAGCGGTTGTCATGGAAAGACCTGCAATCATAGTTTTCAAAATACCTGCGGCGTTGAAAGCAAACCACAAGGTAACAAGACCAATCACCAAAACGGTAATACGGTTAATGGTAACAAATTTTTCGTCACTAACACCGGGGTTAATGAAGCGTTTATAAATATCTTGAGAGAACAAAGTGCTGGCGCCTAAAAGGATAGTACAAGCAGTGGAAACGTCTGCTGCCCACAGCGCTGCCAAAGTTGCACCGGAAGCAATGGGGTTCAAGCTCATAACTACCTTAGGCATGGCAATGGCAGCTTTTTCCACAGGAATTTCCGGGAACATAACCTTTGCTACCAAACCAAGCACTGCGCACAAGAAGCCTACGGGGAAAATCAAAAGACCGCCCAAAAGAAAACCGTTACGTGCAGATTTTACACTGCTTGCACCGCAGGCAATTTGCACGGGGCCTTGAGCAGTAATGGCTTGGGTAATCATTACCACAAACCAGCTGATGATTACTACCAGAGGAATGCCTGCCAAAGGATCAACCATAACTTCTGCATTGGGAAGCTTGGAAACTAAAGTGTCCCAACCGCCTACATTATTAACTGCGCTAATGCAGGAATAAACAACGCCCAAGTAAATCAAGGTTACGCTGATAATATTGGACAAACCACTGGACCACAAGCCACCAATCAAGGTAATGCCAATGAAAACAACTGCGCTCATAAGCATACCGCCTTGGAAGCTGAAAACTTCCGGAAGCAGGGAAGAAAGAATTGCACCGCCTGCCAAATATTGCAGGGCAGTGATTACGCACATAATGATTACCAAACCAACAGCGCTGATTACGCGACCTTTGGTATCGTAATATTTTTCAAAAAACTCCGGAATGGTGGAGACCTTCATGGCACGCAGTCTTCCTGCAGCAAAAAGCCCCATTACTACAGCACCAGCTGCCCAAGCTGCGTTATACCAGCCAGCAGCCATACCAATAGAAAAAGCTCTTTCAGCAACGCCAACGGTAGAAGCAGCGCCAACTGCCAAGCCCGTAATGTTAACAGCGATTAACGCACTGCCAAGCTTACGTCCTGCCAAGAGGTACGCCGTAGAGCCTTTAGAGGCTCTGCTTTTTACCCAAAAGCTTATGCCAAAGAGCATTGCAACATACAAACAAACGATAACTAACTGAATAGACATAACTACACTACCTTTCTACGGTGCTACACATTTGCACTAAAGATTTCCGCCGCTTTCACGGCACTACAGTACTACACAAAATGCTATGTAATAAACTACTGCTATTATAACAACTTTCACCCATAAATAAAAGTATCCAGTAGTAAAATGCCTTATGATTGACATCAAGCGGAAAATTTTGTTAAAATCGGTACATATAAGAGGATTTTGCCGATTTATGTCGAATTTTAATTTATTCAACGTGAAAAAAGTTTTGTGAAGGAGGCAAGAACATGATTTCTTACACCACTAGCGGAACCTGTTCTAAAATTATAAATTTTGAAATCATCGACGGCAAATTGCACAACGTTTCCTTCGTTGGCGGTTGCCCCGGCAACTTACAAGCCATTAGCAAATTAGTAGAAGGTATGGACGCTAAAGAAGCTGCTTCCAAACTTCAAGGCATTCGTTGCGGAATGCGTTCCACCAGTTGTGGGGATCAGTTTGCGAAAGCTATTCTTGCTAACATTTAAAAAATACATCAGTGAACAATACAAAAGCGTCAGAAGTGCCGTATAACAAGGCGGAACAAACTTGTGAAGCGAAGGCGTACTAAGCGTACGTCGAGCAAGCAAGTGCCGTTCCAACGCAGGAAGACGGTGCTTATCACGCTTTTGAAAAGAAAGGAGGGTATGCCAAATGTACAAAATTACCAGAAGTACCGATAACGGTTTAGACGAATTAGAAATTGATAGACTTGAAAAGGGCTGCTGGATTGATGTTGTGGCGCCCTCTGAAGAAGAATTGCAGGAAATTGCGGCGGCAACCAAAATCCAAATGGATTTCCTCACCGCCCCCCTCGACGAAGAAGAAAAATCTCGTATCGAAATTGAAGACGACCAAATCCTCATCTTGGTGGACATTCCTTTCCTGCGCAGTAATAAAGATTATGACACCCTCCCCTTGGGCATCATCATCACTGAAAGCTGCATCACTACCGTGTGCTTAGAGCCCAACGCTGTTACCGCAGAGTTCGGCGCTCATAATACGAAGATGTGGTCCACCTTCAAAAAGACCCGCTTCTTATTCCAAATCCTTTTCAAATCTGCAACCTTATACCTGAAATACATTCGTATCATCATCCGCAGGACTGACGAATTGGAAAAACACCTGCGTCAATCCATGCAAAACTCCGAGCTGTTCAACCTTTTGGACTTGCAAAAATCTTTGACCTACTTCTCTACCTCTCTCCGTAGCAACTACATTGTTATGGAAAAATTGCTCCGTCTGCGTAGCGCAACCCAGTCCCGTCATCTTATCAAGCTTTACGAAGAAGACGAAGACCTTTTGGAAGACGTTATCATCGAGTACAAGCAAGCGGTAGAAATGGTTGAAATGTACAGCCACATTCTTAACAGCATGATGGAAGTATTCGCCAGCATCATCAGCAACAACTTGAACTTAGTCATGAAATTCTTGGCGACAATGACCATCGTTTTGGCGATACCCACCTTGGTTTCCAGTATGTGGGGTATGAACGTACCCGTTCCCTTCGCCAATAATCCTTGGGGCTTTGCCATCGTGCTTACCTTCGCGCTGGGTGTTTCCGGTGCGGCTGCTTACCTTTTGTGGAAGCGTAGAATGTTCTAAAACTACAAAGCGTCTTAAAAATTTAGAGGCTATCTCAAAAGAGATAGCCTCATTTTTATTTTACTTTGAATTTATCCAAGCCAGCAAAGATAAACTCTTTAATAAGTTTTGTTTGACGAGCAGCATTGCCAATGTGAGGTACAACCGCATCCATATTATTTCTGCGAATAAAAACACTCATCATCAAAGGCGCCATAGCAGAAAAATAACAAGTGTACAGCTTAGGGTCATCTTCCGCCAAACCAGTGTACTCGCTAAAAATTTTCATAACAACGTTCATCTTGGGCATTGCTTGTTTAGAAATAAATTCTTTGACAAATTCAGAAGGCGATAAAACTTCACGAGCCCATACTTTAACGTACCAGCTTTTTTCATTCAAAACATTTTCCAAAAAGAAATCGAAGAAGCGTTCCAACTTTTCTTTAGCCGGGCAATGACTCTCCTGTAACCGTTTAATAGTTTCCAAGCTCAGGAAGTAATCGTGTACTTCCTCCAACACTGCCAAATACAAACCATCACGACTACCAAAATGATAGTTCACAGCCGCCAAATTAACCTTTGCCATTTGGCAGATAGCTTTACTGGTAACTTTCTCATAGCCAAGATTACCAATCAAATTGCCAGCACATTCTATGATTAGCGCCCGTGTTTCTTTTCCATCCTCACGTTTAGGAATCGTGGTGCGCACTTTTACTTCTTGCATAAGCATCCTCTTTCATTACAATTTGTTACGGAAAAACCAACCTGCCGTAGGTAAGGTAATTGCCGCAATGAGCAGCATCGGCACAAAAGCATAAGCTATGGTTCCTATACTACTACCTTCTAAAACAATGCGTCTTACCGCTTCCGTGGCAAAGCGCAAAGGATTAACCAAGGTAAAATATTGGAGCAGCTCCGGCATATTGCGCACGGGAGTTGTTGCACCTGAAAGCAATGACATGGGCATCATAGTCATAAAGCAGTACACCATTACCTGTTGCATATTAGCTGAAACGGCAGAAATGGATAAACCAATCCCTACACAGCTAAGCAAGAATACAAAGAGCAATAAGTAGAGCGTAAACAACGATCCCACAACTTTTATATTAAACCAAAAACAAATTATCAGCAAGGCAAAGGTCGCCTGCCCCAAACCAATCAAGATTGGCGGAATAGCTTTGCCAATCAAAATAATTGTTGGTGAGATAGGCGTTACCAAAAGCTGGTCAAAGGTTCCCTGCTCCCTTTCCCTAGCTACGGAAAGTCCTGCCAACATCAAAACCTGAGACAGCGCCATCATGGGCATTAAAGCCGGCAAGAACATCCAACGAGTAATCAGATTGGGATTGTACCAGGAAATAGTTTCCATTTCCAAAATGTTTCCACCATTTCGCACAGCATTGTATTCAGCAACAATACTATTAACATATCCTGCCGCTATCCCCGAAGTCGATGAATTTCTACCGTCGGTGATTACCTGCACTTCAGCATTCTCACCTGCAGCCAGCTTGTCTGCAAAATCCGGTGGGATGTTTATAACCAACATTGCCGCATCAGAATCTATTGCCTGAGAAATTTCGTTGGTACTATTTAGTGTTTGTACCCTTTGGAAAACACCACTTCCTTCAAGCTTGGCAATAAGTTCCGTGGAATACGCGCTACGACTTTGGTCAAGGCAAGCATATTGCACCTCGTCCAAATTAAAGGTTGCTCCGTAACCAAAAAGCAAGGTCTGCATAATGACAGGCAAAAACAAAATAGTACGAGTGCGTGGGTCTTTAATGGTAGTGCGCAATTCTTTAATTATCATAAATTTTAGCTTGCGTAAGAACGCTTTAAATCCATCCATCTATTCCACCCTCTTTTGCGTAACTCTAAAAGCCATACTGATAAAAAAGATTGCGTACAAAACCAAGATAGTACAATTTTTAAAAATCAATGACCAATTGTTCCCTGCCAAAAACAAAGTCTTTAATAGCTGCATATAATAAGTAGGTGGTAAGGCGTAGCCTACCATCTTAACTACCAAAGGAACACTGCGCAAATCAAACAAAAATCCTGAAAGCATCATGGTAGGCATCATACTCAAAACAAGCGCCATCTGACTAGCAAGAAACTGGTTTTTTGTAATGGAAGAAATCATCAGCCCCACGCCAAGAGCTACAAAAAGATACAGCATAGTACAAAGCAATATTATAATGAAGGAACCATGCATTGGTACGTCAAAAAGCAGCTGTGATGCAGCAACGCACAAGCTAAAGCCAACCATCGCCACACAAAAATAGGGAATCATTTTAGAAAGAAGAATCTCTAAAACTTTCACAGGCGTTACAAAAAGAGCTTCAAGCGTACCGCGCTCCCACTCTTTCGCCATAACCATGGAAGTTAAAAATACGCCCGAAATTGTTATAACTAAAACAATCAGTCCCGGAATAAAATACCAAGTGCTGGTGTTGGCATCGTTAAACCACATTCTATTTACTACGGTTACAGCACCAACATTTTTATTTCCGCTCATAAACTTTTGCTGATTACGAGCAAGCCAACCATTGATGGCGCCTTCAATATAGCCTTTCATTACATTGGCATTGGAAGCATCTACCCCGTACAAAATAATCTGTACGTTGGCACGATGTTGATAAAGGCTTTCTGTAAAATCTGAAGGAATACGCACAATGGCATCAACAGTTCTACTATCCATCAAGGCAATTGCATCCTTCATGGAGGGAGGGTAGTAGGGGGAAAAATACTCCGAACCCTCCATGAAGCTAAGCATATCCTCCACCGTTGGAGATGGATCATCAACAACAACAGCGGTCGGTACCCGCTTTACGTCCATAGAAATACCATAACCCATTAAGAAAATAAGGATAATAGGCACAGCTATACCAATCATCAAACTACTGTTGTCACGTAAAAGCTGTTTGAACTCTTTACTAACCAAAGCTTTCAGCCGCCTTAAAAATCCTGTCATAGCCTACACCTCCTTCTCACGAGCATTTTCTACAATGGCAATGAAGGCTTCGTTCATATCTACTGCCTCTATGCCAGCTTGAGCACGTATTTCTGACGGAGTACCAATCGCAAGCATCTTGCCTTGATCCTGAATCATAATTCTATCGCAGTACTCTGCCTCTTCCATAAAGTGAGTGGTAACAATAATAGTCTTGCCCTCTGCCGCCAACTCAGTAATCTGTTGCCAAAAGTTACGACGCGCCAAAGGGTCAATACCACTTGTTGGTTCATCCAGAAAAATAATGAGTGGCTCGTGGAGCAAAGCTGCCGCCATAGAAAGACGTTGCTTGTAACCGCCAGGAAGCTCTCCTGCCTCCTTGTCGCTCATTTCTAACAAATCAAATTGTTCTTTTACATCTCTCATTCGCTCAGCCAATCGCTTGTCACTTAAACCATAAGCACCGCCATAAAACTCCAGGTTCTCATCCACGGTCAAGGTACCGTACAGAGAAAACTTTTGCGCCACGTAGCCAATGTTGGTTCTGGCTTGAGTACGGGCAGTACGCAGATTCACTCCCGCTACGGAAAGTTCACCGCTACTGGCAGGCAGCAAACCGCATAACATTTTAAAAGTAGTGGTCTTGCCTGCGCCATTGGGTCCAAGCAAACCAAAAATTTCGCCCTCGTGCACTTGAAAGGACACATCATCAACAGCGACAAAATCACCAAACTTCCGCACCAAGTTCTTTACTTCTATGATAACCTTGTCAGAAATAGTCCTTTCCTTCTTAAAAATCTCCTCATTAGGCGGGTGCATATACTCTTGCAAATTTTCAGGAGCATCATCATACAGCACCTTACCTTCTTCAACGACGATAACTTTGCTACACAGCTCTGCCTCATCCATATAAGCAGTGCTGACTAAAACGGTCAATTCTTCGTCAGCAACAAGCTGCTGTAAAATTTCCCACAGTTCCCTACGAGACAAAGGGTCAACGCCAACGGTAGGCTCATCTAAAATTAACAGCTCCGGTGAACGCACGAGGGTACACGCCAAGCCAAGCTTCTGTTTCATGCCACCACTAAGCTTACCAGCCAAACGC
>CALCUU010000136.1 GCA_937906915.1 uncultured Phascolarctobacterium sp.
CGACCAGGTTGTTTGAGCTTGGTAGCCATGGGATAACCGTCCAAAGTTGTAGCAACGGAAGCAGGAGTACCGGGGGTTTTTAACAAAATTGCGGAGATACTACCACCATAGATAGCACCGCAGTAAATACCAAGAAGCATTAAGATACCGCCAATACCTTGGAAGCTAAACGCCAAGGGGAACAGCAGTGCCAAGCCCATATTTACAGAAAGACCGGGCATACAGCCAAAGGCGATACCAACGGCAACACCAAACGCCAAACCTAAAAGGTTCAAGGGAACAAAAATCATATTTAAAGCAGCGAGAATATCAGCCATCTTACACCCTCCCTACTCTAAGAACATAGATTGCGGCATTTGAGTATGCAGCAATACGCTAAACACAAGGTAAATAAAAGCAATGGTGCCAACGGTAGTCATGGCAATAACTTTTTTGTTGTGGAAATCCATTAGCCTCATAGTTGCGGGAATTAAAAGTGCAGAAGCAGGATAGAAGCCAAGCACGTTAATAAGACCAACGTAAACAACGATAATTGCCATCATCATATACACACGCATATTGGCAGGCAAGGTTAATGCCACCAATTCTTTGGACAATTCCTTTTTATTGCTAATGGTGTAAATCAAAAGCACTACTGCCGCAATAGTCAGGGCGGTGCCTAAAGCAAAGGGCCAAAAGCCAGCACCAGGACCGTTTTCTGTGAACTCCAAGGGGAATTCACTGGCAGCGTTCATAATGGCAGCACCTATCATCATCCCCAGGATGCTTACCACAAAATTACAGTTCGCCATATTTTTCATCAGAACAACCTCTTATATCTATTTATTGTAGCCAAAATTAGCTATAACATTGTAATTGTAACAGATTACAGGGAATTTGTCACGGAAGCTTCACATTTCATTACTTATAAAACAAAAACTGCACTTCGATATCAAGAAGTGCAGTTTAATTTTAACAATATGAGAAGTAAAATTACTTCAAAAGCGTCAGAAGTGCTGGATAGCTAGGCGGAACAAAATTGTGCCGCGAAGGCGTACTAGTGGTACGTCGAGCAAGCAATTTTGTGACAACAACGCTAGACAGTGCTTATCACGCGTTTCTCGGAGTGATTGCAAAAACGCGTACAGGCATACCACTCGCCCCTTCAATACGCGGCCAAGCAGCAACCAAAATTGCACCGGCAGGAGCAACCTTGTCAAGATTATTCAATACTTCGATTTGCAGCTTGCCTTTAGCAAGTACATAGCGTTCGCAAGCCAAGTCACCAGCTTCGCAAGCAAGGGCGGAAGCGTCGGTGTCCAAGGTTTCGTGACCGTTGGCAGCAGCGTTGCGTTCTTCATAAATATATTGCAGGGCAGGCATGGACCAGCCGGGGAAGTTTTCGCTACCATCTTCTGCAATACCGCTGATAGCATCCATGCTAGGCCAGTTTTTGCTCCAATCAGTACGCAGGGCAACGAAAGCACCGTCAGGAATAGGACCATATTTTGCTTCGTACTCTTTAATATCTTCAACGGTTACAGCGTAATGCACATCTTCTGCAACCTTAGCAGTAACGTCAATAACGCACAGCGGGAACATCAATTGTTCAGCGCCATAATATTCAGAGGTTTTGCCGTCTTTAATAAAGTGCGCAGGGAAGTCAATGTGGGTACCAAATTGACCGGGGAATTTAAAGGTATGAATAATGCATTCCAGCATAGGGTTGCCCCAATCGTAGCAAACCTTGCCAAGTTCAACAGAGCCTTCGGGAATACCGCCCCAATACGGACTGTCGTTGTTCAGAGAATGAGAAAGTTCTACCCATTCGTACTCCGCAGATTTCATTTCTCCTAAGATATCCCATAATTTGTAACTCATGATTAAGCCCCCTTATTTTTTAATTAAGTTACTATGAGTATATCACCCACAAGGACAATTGTAAATATTATCTTTCCAACGCACTGTCTTTTCTAAACAAAAATGCTCCACCGTAAAAACAGCAGAGCATTTTTTATTAAAGTATTTGTTGATTGTTAATAACCAGCTGGAATTTAGTACCAAGCTTTTCCGCAGCACGTTTGCACAGCAGCATACGCTCAATGAAAATCTCAAAGTATTCCATTACGCTACAGATATTGGTATCAATTTCTAACTTCAAGGTGATAATCTTCGCCTCAGCATCTACGTTCACGTCGGACTTGGTTACGCCGTAGTTCACTCTGTCGTGAATGTCCAAAGCGATGGTTGCCTTGTCACGGACTCTGCTGGAACGCACGTCACATTTATCTGCAATGATTAGCGCAGCAGCCACAGGGTTTACGGGGAAAGCAGTGCTCTCGTCGTGATTGCCAATGGCGGTGATGATAGTAGCAGTGTCCTCCGGGTCGCAATTCATATTATCAAGAATGCGGAACGCCATAACCGCACCACTTTGAGCGTGGTCCTTACGGTTAATCACGTTGCCGATATCGTGCATAAAGCCTGCAATCGCCGCCAACTCTGCCTCGCGTTCACTGTAACCAAGCTTGAGCAAAATGTTCTTAGCAGTTACGCCAACCTTGGTTACGTGGGCAAAGCTGTGCTCCGTAAAACCAAGGGAGAGCAAGGATTCATCTGCCTTTTTAATATAGGTTCTAATGGTTTCGTTATTTTTAATTTCTTCAAATGTTATACGCATCTTCTAAATCCTTTAGTATAATTCGCCGGGACGATAGCCTTGAGGAAGCTCCTCTTCCTCCAAGAATTGGAAGCTTTCATCTTCCAGAATAGGCAGGAACACCCAATAAGGAACCTTGGTAAATTCGCCACAGTAATCGCTGGCACCAAACCATTTGCCCTCTTTCGCCGCAAGGTTCAAGCCACGGGCAAACTTGGTACGGTTAGCGCAATCGTGAATGGCAATATCCCAACCTTCGTCGTCAGCAATCTTCATCAGCTTCAAGGTCAGCTCCCTACTCCAAATGGGAGAGATGTAGCCTTGACGGTAGATATACATATTTTCCCCAGCGTAGTTTTCAATATTATTAGCATTCAGGTGCAGTTCAGCACAGTTGATGAAGTCCACACCAGTAGCCAA
>CALCUU010000137.1 GCA_937906915.1 uncultured Phascolarctobacterium sp.
TTAGAAATTAACTGGCCCGTAGTGGGTATGGTTATTGAAACTGGTACTGCGGAAAGCAGGGAGTTTACTTCTAATGGACTGCTTCTTGCGGTGCGGGTGCTGCCTGTTGCTCCTAAGACGAAGGGTGGCAGTGCCATTGTCATCTTGCAGGACGTTACGGAGCTGCGCAAAAAGGAAGAAGAGCTTGAAGCTTTGAACGCAGAGCTTGCAGATTTAAGGGAGAGCCTTGAAACGAGAAAGCTTCTTGACAGAGCGAAAGGTATCTTGATGGCTGCCCACGGTATGACGGAGCAGGAAGCTTATCGTAAGATGCAGCAGTTTAGTATGGCGCAAAGAATCTCCCTAAAAGAATTGGCTGAAAAAGTTATCCAAAGTGTAAAATAGAATATGTTAATACAAAAATGTGCTTCGTTAGCAAGAATTTTGCTTAGCGAAGCGCTTTTTTATGCTAGCGAAGCATCTTTTTTGAATAAAGTGTAAAAAATCTGCGAAAGAGTATTGCTTTTTATTTGGCTTTCAGTATAATAATAATTGCGAGTTAGCACTCCGGTGTTTAGAGTGCTAACGAGACTTAATTGTTAAAATTTATATTGATATATTTTACGAAAGGGGTTTTCAAAGATGTTGAAACCGTTGTATGACCACATTGTAGTTGAAGTTGTAACTAAAGAAGAAAAAACTGCTAGCGGTATTTTCCTGCCGGATACTGCTGCTAAAGAAAAACCGCAAACCGGTAAAGTAATTGCTGTTGGCGCAGGCAAAGTAACCGAAAATGGTACCCGCATTGCTCCCGAAGTTAAAGTTGGTGAAGAAGTTGTATTTGCAAAATACAGCGGCACCGAAGTTAAACTGGACGGCAAAGAATATTTGATTCTTTCTGAACGCGACATTCTCGCAGTAATCGAAAAATAATTAACCTAAAGATAGGAGATAAGTAAAATGGCAAAACAAATTCTGTTTAATGAAGAAGCTCGCCGCAAACTGGAAAGTGGCGTAAACGCATTGGCTGACGCTGTAAAAGTAACCCTTGGCCCTAAAGGTCGTAACGTAGTATTGGAAAAGAAATTTGGTGCGCCCACCATCACTAACGACGGCGTAACCATTGCTCGTGATATTGAACTGGAAGATCCGTTTGAAAACATGGGTGCGCAACTGGTTAAAGAAGTATCCATTAAAACCAACGACGTTGCTGGCGACGGCACCACCACCGCTACCGTACTTGCTCAAGCTATGATTCGCGAAGGCATGAAAAACGTAGCAGCTGGCGCTAACCCCATGGTTCTGAAAAAAGGTATCCAAAAAGCAGTAGACGTTCTGGTTGAAGAACTGAAAGCTGTTTCCCAAAAAGTAGAAACCAAAGCTGCTAAAGCACAAGTTGCTTCCATCTCCGCAGCTGACGAAGAAATCGGCAGCCTCATTGCTGACGCTATGGAAAAAGTTGGCGACGACGGCGTAATCACCGTTGAAGAATCCAAAACCATGGAAACCTGCCTGGAAACTGTAGAAGGTATGCAATTTGACCGTGGCTACATCTCCCCGTACATGGCAACTGACCCGGACAAAATGGAAGCTGTTTTGAACAACCCCTTGGTGCTCATCACTGACCGCAAAATCACCATGATTCAAGACATTATGCCTGTTCTGGAAAAAGTTGTTCAAGGTGGTCGTGAACTGCTCATCATCGCTGAAGACATTGAAGGCGAAGCACTGGCAACCCTCGTAGTAAATAAACTGCGTGGTACCTTCAAGGCTGTTGCTGTTAAAGCTCCTGGCTTCGGTGACCGTCGTAAAGCTATGCTCCAAGATATCGCTATCCTCACCGGTGCAACCGTAATCAGCGAAGAAGTTGGCCGTAAATTGGACAGCGCTTCTGTAGAAGACCTTGGTCAAGCTGGTCAAGTACGCGTTACCAAAGAAATGACCACCATCGTTGACGGTGCTGGCAACAAAGAAGAAATCGCTGGTCGCGTAGCACAAATCCGTGCGCAAATTCCGGAAACCACTTCCGAATTCGATAAAGAAAAACTCCAAGAACGTTTGGCTAAACTGGCTGGTGGCGTTGCAGTTATCAAAGTTGGCGCTGCTACCGAAGTTGAACTGAAAGAAAAGAAACTGCGCATTGAAGACGCTCTCAACGCAACTCGCGCTGCAGTAGCTGAAGGCATCGTAGCTGGCGGCGGTACTGCACTGCTCCAAGTACAAGGCTCCTTGAGCAAAATCAAAGTTAGTGGCGACGAAAAAACCGGTGTGGAAATCGTAAGACGTGCTATCGAAGAACCTGTACGCCAAATCGCTTACAACGCTGGCCTCGAAGGTGCAGTTATCGTTGACACCATTAAACGTAGCCGTAAAGGCTTCGGCTTCAATGCTTTGACCGAAGAATACGTTGATATGATTGCTGCTGGTATCGTTGACCCCACTAAAGTTACCCGTAGCGCACTGCAAAACGCAGCAAGCATCGCAGCAATGGTTCTTACCACTGAATCCATCGTTGCAGATAAACCGTCTAAAGAACCTGCAATGCCCCAAATGCCCATGGGTGGCGGCATGCCCGGTATGATGTAAGAACTTACATCTAAATTAAATAGCTTTTAAAATTTACCCCCTGTTACCTTGTGTGGCAGGGGGATTTTTCCTTTACTCTAACCCCCTAGAGGTTTATAATTAAGCTAATCAGTAAAGATTTTAAGGAGGTTTTCCTATGTCTATCAGAGAAATTAGCTTCCCTTCTGCTAACGGCAGAGATACCATCAAGGCTTGGTCCTACAGCCCTCTTGGCACTCCCAAAGGTATCGTGCAATTGATTCATGGTTACGGTGAACATTCCCGCAGATACCTGCATATGATTTTGAAATTTATCCAAGCAGGCTACATTGTTTATGCTGACGACCATCTTGGTCATGGCAAGACCGGTTATGACGGTGGCACCTTGGGTGACCCCCACTCCGGTGGCTATATGACTTACTTGAAAGATGAAAAGCAGCTCCACGATATTGCTGTAGCAGATTATCCTGAGCTTCCGTATTTTATCTTTGGTCATAGCTGGGGTAGCATGCTGGCTCGTGCTTACGCTGCTCATTACGGCGAAGATATCAAAGGCTTGATGCTGTGTGGCTTGTGCTCCCAATGGAAAGGCTGCGAAATCGAATACGCAGACCCTGAATTTAACGCTGCTTACGAAGCTGACCCCTATCAACCGGCAGGCGCTTGGTTCGATAAAGTTTTCCTTGATATGACTGCTCGTGTGGAAAACCCCAATGGTCCTGCAGATTGGATTGCTAACGACGCAAGAATTGTAACTGACCACGCTAACGATATGTTCAACACCTTTGACACTACCTTGGAATTGGCTTGGGACTTCGTTCAACTGTACCACTTCATTGAAAGTGACGAATGGGCTCCCATGGTTCCCTCCAACATTCCTGTGTACTTGATTGCCGGTGACCAAGACCCCTGCGGTAACTACGGTGAAGGCTTGTACCACGTTGCAAACCTCTTGGCAAATACCGGTAACAAAGTTTCTGTTAAGGCATATTCCGGCTATCGTCATGAAATTCACAATGAACTGGATATTCGCGACGAAGTTGTTGACGGCTTGATTAACTTTGTTGAAGGCGTTTTGGCTGAATAAAAATTTATCCCCTGTTACGAAGGTAGCAGGGGATTTTTGCTTTATTATTCGCTTTTTGGTGTGGAGAAGAAGATTCCCAAACCAGCAATGATTACGGCGATGCCTACGAATTGTTGCAGGGAAATGCTTTCGCCTAAAATGAAGTAGGCTAAAATGCAGGTGCCAATGGGTTCGCCTAAGATGCTCATAGTAACTGCGGTGGCAGATACGTTTTTAAGAAGCAGGTTGAAAACAAATTGCCCACCAATGGTGCAGATAAGCGCCAAGCCTAAGAAGGAGTACCAGCTTTCCGCAGGGTAGGCGGTGAAGGAGTTGCCTTTTACAAGAGCGTAAGCTGCGAGGAAAACGGAGCTACTGGTGTAGCTAAGTATGGAGTAGGGAACAACGCCTGTATCCTTACGCAAAATTTGTCCGACGGAAAAGTAGGCAGCGATTACGCCCGCAGATAAAAAGGAGATTAAATCACCCCAAAGGGCACGTTCATCAATCTGAAAATCTCCCCAGCCAATGATGGCACTGCCTGCGATTGCGATAAAGCAACCGATAATGGCGCGAGTGCGCAGCTTTTCTTGGAAGAAGCAGTAACCAAGCACCATAGAGAACAGCGGTTGCAAGGAAACAAGCACCGTGGAGCTGGCAACGGAGGTGTAGCTAAGTGATTCAAACCACATCACGTAGTGTACTGCAAGGAGCAAGCCTGCCAAAATTCCAAGGCGAACTTTCTTCGTTGGCAAGCTGAATAGTTCGCTTCTGCTATTTGTGTTGCCAAGGGCGAAGGGCAGTATGAGTACCGCAGAAAAGAACAAGCGGTAAAAGGCGGTGATGGCGGAGGGGGCACTTGCAATTTTAACGAAGATTGCCGAAGTGGAAAGTGCCAACACGCCTAGGATTAGAGCTATGTGAATGCCAATGCCGTAATGCAAAATGAGCACCTCGTTTTCAAAATATCTGCTTCCATTATATATGAAAAGTTTTGCGCTTACCACATCTTCTTGGTAATAAAATTTTTCAGAAACGGTAGAATTGTCCGAATAATTCTTGAACGATTTATGATAAAGCGGAAAAATTATTCGGGAAATTTTTCTAAAAAAATATACAACGTGGAATGTTTGTGATATAATCAAAAAGTGGTATTTTACTTTATGAGGAGGATAATCATGAAACAAGATATGATTGTTATTTTAGACCTTGGTAGCCATGAAAATACTGTTGTTGCAAGAGCTATCCGCGCATTGGGCGTTTATAGCGAAATTTATCCGCACGACATTACTGTAGAAGAATTGAAAGCACTGCCCAACGTAAAAGGTATCGTAATCAACGGTGGCCCGAACAATATCGTTGACGGCGTTGCTATTGACGTACTCCCCGAAATTTATGAAGCTGGTATTCCTGTAATCGCAGCAGGTCACGATAAAGCATTGTGCGAAGTTAAACTTCCCCAATTTGCTAACGATGTAGAAGGCATCAAAGCTGCTTTGAAAGATTTTGTTTTTGAAACCTGCAAAGCTGAAGCTAACTGGAATATGGCTAACTTCGTTCATGACCAAATCGAATTGGTTAAAAAACAAGTTGGCGATAAAAAAGTATTGCTTGCTCTCTCCGGTGGCGTAGATAGCTCCGTAGTAGCAGCTCTCCTTTTGAAAGCTATTGGCGACAACCTGATTTGCGTACACGTAAACCATGGCTTGATGCGCAAAGGCGAATCTGAAAGCGTAGTAGAAGTATTCAAAAACCAATTGAATGCAAACCTCGTTTACATTGATGCAACTGAACGCTTCCTCACCAAATTGGAAGGCGTTGCTGACCCTGAACAAAAACGTAAAATCATCGGCGAAGAATTCATTCGCGTATTTGAAGAAGAAGCTCGCAAAGTTGAAGGCGTTGACTTCCTCGGTCAAGGCACCATTTATCCTGATATCGCAGAAAGCGGTACCAAAACTGCTAAAGTTGTTAAATCTCACCACAATGTTGGCGGTCTCCCTGAAGACCTGCAATTTGAACTGGTTGAACCCCTGCGTCAACTGTTCAAAGACGAAGTTCGTGCTTGCGGTGTAGAACTTGGCTTGCCCGACCACATGGTATATCGTCAACCGTTCCCAGGTCCTGGCCTTGGCGTTCGTTGCCTTGGTGCAATTACCCGCGACCGTTTGGAAGCAGTTCGCGAAGCTGACGCAATCCTCCGTGAAGAATTTGCTAAAGCTGGCTTGGATAAAAAAGTATGGCAATACTTCACCATCGTGCCTGACTTCAAATCTGTAGGCGTTCGTGACAACGCACGCTCCTTCGAATGGCCTGTAATCATCCGCGCCGTAAACACCGTTGACGCAATGACTGCAACCATCGAACAACTTGATTGGCCCATCCTGCTGAAGATTACTGACCGTATCTTGGCTGAAGTTAAAAACGTTAACCGCGTTTGCTATGATATGAGTCCGAAACCGTCTGCTACCATCGAATGGGAATAATAACATATTGACTCTGAGTGGGCTGAAATTACTTGATTTCAGCCCACTTATTATCTTTGTAGTGTAGTATTCTTATGAGCAACGATAAGTGTTTTTGACCAAAAACTTACGGATGGAGTATTTATTTGTAAAACACGAAAAAATGTGCTATACCTAAAAATCCGTTGAGCAAAAGAATAAAACGCGGAACGGAGCAAGAAAAGAGGGATTGTTTTGGACTACTTATATTTTCTTCAGCAATTACGGCAAAGCACACCACACTGGCTGAACGAATGCATTGTGTTTGCATCGGAGTATATTGGCGACATAGGTGGGCTTGTGCTGATGGCTTTGGTCTACTGGTGCATCAACAAGCGAGCAGGCACATTTCTGCTAATGAACTTTTCACTGGCCTATGTATGCAACACGGTGATCAAAAATATTTTTTGCATTGAACGTCCCTTTTATCGTGATGTGAGACTGCAACCGTATGTGAAGGCTTCCGGCTATTCCTTCCCCAGTGGGCACACCATGCTGGCAACCGCATTTTACGGTGGCCTTGCAGTCTGGCAGCGCAAAAGAAAATGGCTTGTCGCCCTTTGTGTGCTGCTTACGCTGATGACTGCCTTTACCCGCAATTGGCTTGGGGTGCATACATTGGAAGATGTTTTGGTCGGCATTCTATGTTCGATATGTGTAATCGTGTTCAACAGCTTTCTGCTGCGATGGGTGGAAGGAAAACCAGGAAGAGACATCTTCGTTTTTGTTGTTTCAGTAATCATTTTTATTGCGAACTGCGTACTATACCCAACGGGACTGAAGTCAGCGGGTATTTATAGTGGAGTGATGCTGGGATGGCTGATTGAACGCCGATTCATTCGTTTCGAAATCAGCAAGAGCATTGGTTTCCGGGTGATCACTTTTGTTGCAGGCATTGCTGTTGTGGGATTGTTGTATAAAGTGCTTTTACCGATGATGTTCGTCTCTTTCGAAAAGCAAGTGAAAGATATGCTGATCAGCTTCATCGCATTCTTTATGGTAACTGCAGGCTGGCCAATGGTGCTGAAATTGCTATCGTCAAAAAAGACCGCTGTTTCTGGAAGAAGCGTTTTATAGTAAAACCGTTCTTGGTTTAGCGTGCTAAGAGCGTACCAAAAACGTAACAAAATTTTAAAATTTTCTCTCTGCTGACTAACGTTGGCAGGGAGTTTTTGTTTTTGCATAAAGTTCTTGCTAATAATCTAATTATCAGATTGTTATTAGATAATTAGTAGAAAGATTATTACCAACGGAAGAATGTTAAGGTATAGACTTACTCAAAAATAATATGGTAAAATTATTACGATAATACTATGAAAAACAGGAGGTAGCTTATGTACATCTCTGATTCTATTAAATATATTGGTGTTGATGACCACAAGGTAGATTTGTTTGAGGGTCAATACGTTGTTCCCAACGGAATTTCTTATAACTCCTACGCTATTATGGACGAGAAGATTGCCATTATGGATACCGTTGATGCCAACTTCTTAGACGAATGGCTGGCAAATATCGAAAAGGCTCTTGACGGCAAAGCTCCTGACTATTTAGTTGTACTGCACATGGAGCCGGACCATTCTGCTAACATCTTCAATTTTGCCAAGGCGTACCCCAATGCGAAGATTGTTTCTTCTGCTTTGGCGTTTGAGATGATGAAAAACTTCTTTGGTACTGATTTTGCAGATAACCGCATCGTCGTTGATGAAGGCTCCACCTTAAACTTGGGTGAGCACACCCTTGCTTTCGTGAAGGCGCCCATGGTGCACTGGCCCGAAGTAATTATGGCTTACGAAGTTAAGGAGAAGGTGCTTTTCTCTGCAGATGGCTTTGGCAAATTTGGTGCTCTTGACGTGGAAGAAGAATGGGCAAGCGAAGCAAGACGTTACTTCATTGGCATCGTTGGTAAGTACGGTATGCCCGTGCAGGCAGTGCTCAAGAAGGCGGCAACTTTGGACATTCAAACCATTTGCCCCCTGCATGGCCCTGTGCTGAAAGAAAATCTTGGCTACTACTTGGGCTTGTACAACGCTTGGTCCAGCTACACTCCGGAAGATGACGATATCGTTATCGCCTACACCTCCATTTACGGCAACACCAAGCAGGCTGTAGAGCTTTTGGCAGAAAAGCTTGTGGCTAAGGGCTGCAAGGTTATCGTTCACGATTTGGCAAGATGCGACATTCACCAAGCTGTTGCAGATGCCTTTAAGTCTTCCAAGCTGGTGCTGGCAACTACTACCTACAACGGTGACATCTTCCCCTATATGCGCACCTACATTGACCATTTGACTGGTCGCTGCTACCAAAATAGAACTGTTGCCTTTATGGAAAACGGTAGCTGGGCGCCTCTTGCTGCTAAGTGTATGAAATGCTTGCTCGAAAAGTGCAAATGCCTTACCTTTGCAGAAAACACTGTAAAAATTATGTCTGCCCTTAATGACGAAAGCAAAGCGCAAATTGAAGCTTTGGCTGACGAGCTGGCAGGTAAATAATATAGAAGAAAACAATTTAAAATGCGCCTAAGTCCTTTCTCCCTGCTGAAGTAATTTGGCAGGGAGTTTTTATTTTGTAAGTATGAACTTTTTGCAAACAAGATGAACACATATTGACTAACTAGGAAAAGTAAAATAGAATATAGATGAGCGAAGAACTAGGTGTTAGTTTTAAAAGCTCTTTGTGAAATTTTTAGCGAGGTTCTTACTATGAAAATATATGTTGATAACGCAGCAACAACTAAAATGAGCAAAACTGCCATCCAGGCGATGCTGCCTTACATGGCGGAAGAGTATGGCAATCCGTCCAGCCTGCACTCCGTAGGGCAAAGGGCTAACGAAGCTTTGGCTGATGCCCGGGCAAGAATTGCCAAAATTTTAAACTGCGAACCGCGGGAGATTACCTTTACCTCCGGCGGTAGCGAGGCAGACAACCAAGCGATTATGTCCGCAGCTTGGCTGGGGGCGCGCAAGGGTAAGAAGCATATTGTTTCTACTGCTTTCGAGCATCACGCTGTGCTCCACACTTTGGACAAGCTTGCTAAAGAAGGCTTCGAGATAACTTTGCTTGACGTTCACGAAAACGGTCTTGTTACTGCTGACGAGGTACGCAAGGCAATTCGTCCTGATACCTGCTTGGTAACCGTTATGTTTGCAAATAACGAGATTGGCACCATTCAACCCATTGCGGAAATAGGTGCTGTGTGTCGTGAGCTGGGCGTGCTGTTTCACACTGATGCGGTGCAGGCAGCAGGTCACTTGCACATTGACGTGAAGGCGCAAAATATTGATATGCTTTCCCTTTCTGCCCATAAGTTCCACGGACCCAAGGGTATTGGCGTGTTGTACGCACGTAAGGGCATTTTCCTCGTGAACATTATTGAGGGCGGTGCCCAAGAGCGAGGCAAGCGTGCCGGAACAGAAAATATTCCTGCCATTATGGGTATGGCTGCCGCTTTGGAAGAAGCCTGTGCAAATTTAGATGCTAATGCTCAAAAGCTTACCAAGCTTCGTGATAGGCTTATTAGCGGCTTGGCGCAAATTCCTCATTCTGCCTTGAACGGTGATAGGGTAAAGCGTTTGCCCAACAACGTAAGCTTTTGCTTTGAAGGGATTGAAGGCGAGGCAATGCTCCTCTTGCTTGACGACAAGGGTGTGTATGCTTCCTCCGGCTCGGCGTGTACATCCGGCTCCTTAGACCCCAGTCACGTCCTACTTGCCATTGGCAGGGTTCACGACGTTGCCCACGGTTCTTTAAGGCTATCCCTTTCGGAAGAAAATACTGAGGAAGAAGTTGATTATATTATCAAATCCGTAGCAGAGGTTGTTGCTTATTTGCGTAGCATCTCTCCGCTGTGGGGCGATTTGCTGAAAGGCAAAAGAGAGTTTATTTTGAAGTGAGGTGCAATTATGGCTTTATATAGTGAAAAAGTAATGGATCATTTCCGCAATCCCCGTAATATTGGTTCCATGGAAAATGCGGATGGCGTTGGCGAAGTAGGCAACGCAAAATGCGGAGACATCATGAAAATTTACCTGAAGATTGATGATGACAGGGTAAGTGATGTTAAGTTTGAAACCTTTGGCTGTGGCAGTGCCATTGCGGCTAGCTCCATGGCAACTGAGCTTATCAAGGGTAAAAAGTTAGACGAAGTTATGGGCGTTACCAATAAGGCTGTGGTGGAGGCACTGGACGGTTTGCCGGTACATAAGATTCACTGCTCCGTTTTGGCGGAAGAGGCTATTAAGGTTGCCCTAAAAGATTATTATGACAAAAATGGCATAGACTACGACGAATCGCAATTCCCTAATTGTGCTTGCTGTGACCATCACTGTCATGATTACGAAGAAGAATACTAATATAGTAAATCCCCGTTCAGATTGATTGAACGGGGATTTTTAATTTGCCGTCCCTGCAAGGGGAGGGGGTTACTGCAAAACAGTAACTTGGGTGATGCGCAGGCGTGCTTCCACAGCCTCTACCAAATCGCCACCACTGGTTTCGATTACGTTGGCAGCAAGGATAATGTCCATTGCTTCATCTGCCTCTTGTGCGGTGATGCCCTCGCGGGGGTCAGTTACAGTGATTACTTTAGTGTCGCCTTCGGCGTTTTTAAATACTAATTCGAGAGTTTGTTCCATAGTTGTTAATTCCTTTCTTATCGTCTTTCCCACATTACAAGCTTGAGTAAGATGCGTGCTACCGCACGCCAAAATTTGTTCCACATAGGCAAGCTTACTCTTCCACAAGCTCGCTACGGTCGCTGAGCATGATGCTCACCATGGGTGTCGCCATAAGGCTTGCAAGAGCATTGCCCGCAGAAAACAAGTTGTCCACACTGGAATCCTCCTTGATTTCGCTGTAGGTGCGGGTTTTGGTCTTGGTGCTGCCATCGGCATTTACACCGTCTTCAACGTTGATTACTAAACTGCGTTTTAAAAGTTGTTGGTTAATTGCCATAATTTTTCAATCCTTTCTGTTAAAACAAAAACTTGAGAACCATTGCACCCTCTTGGGGAGTGTAGTGGACGTAAATCTTTTTGGCACTGCCTACTGTTTTGCTAGCAAGCTTGTGCAGTTCTTCTTGAGTAATGAGTTTGGGTTGGTTAGTTGTCAGTTTAGTCACGACCTTTCTTGTGATTTTACCCCTTAGTCACAACTGCGTTGTGCCAGCCCCCCTTGAGAAAGGGGAGCCAAGAGAAGGGTTAGGCTTCTTCGTTTGCGCGCTTGGAATTTTGCCTCTCATAATATAACTTTACTTGAGAAAGCAAAAGAGGAAGTAAATTTCTAAAAAAATTTTAAAAAACCAATTTTATCTTGATTTTCAAAAAAATTTTCAAAAACAACTTCCTCTTTGGGTGAGTAAATGTAAAGTTATATAGTGAGATTTTCTTTTTTGCTCTCTTTCCTCTTCTTCTTTTGTTGGTTTTCTTCTTCTGCTTTCTCTCGTTTTTTCTTTTGCCCTATTCATTCCTATTACTATCGTAGTATTGTAGTAATAATAAAGGCTGTACAAAACGTACAGCCTTTTATTTAACTGCGTATTAGATTTTTTCTTATGCTCTTCAATGCAGCCTTTTGCTGTAGCCTTACTGCACGGGGAGTACAGTGCATGCTGCAAGCAATTTCCTTCTGTGGTTCCTGCTCCATATAAAAGCGACGTATGATATGGTATTGCTTCTTGGGAAGATAATCCAGCTCCTGCTTTAACGCAAGGTTAAGCATGGTCTGTTGGAGCAAGTCATTTTCTTCCACCATATCCATTTGAGAAGTGTCGCTTAAATCCGTAGTCTGCTCTGTCTTCCAACGCCTGCTGTTTTGTTCAGCGGTACGCATTAGCTTACAGATTAAGTGCCTACGGGCAAGCCCCGGAAGCATTCTAAAATTATCACCCTCATAGGTTGTGAAAAACTCTAGAAGCCAAAGCCAGAGCATGTTTTCTGCGTCCTCACCGTAAGAATTATAAACATACTGACGATGGGCAAGACGCTTTACAAGGGGAGCAAAGTTTTGACACAGAAGTTCTGCAGAAAGTGGGTCGCCTTGTTGATAACTGTGGATAAGAGTTTTCAACTCAGAAGAGCTAAGCCTGTTAAAACGAACTGCTGTTGTTGGGGTACTGCTCGTTTTTCTTTTAATGTTATAACCTCTTTTCACTATAAAATGAAATGCCTTGTACGTACTTTTTCCAATATTGGACGTTTAAAATATAGCAAAGTGTTGCAACGAATACAACTATAAGGGTGAAAATACCTTATGATTAAACAGTTATAGCTGCTAGCATAAAAAATAATGAAATGGAGATGAAGCAAATGAGCTACAGTGAAGCAGAAAAATTTGGAGAAGCAGTAAAGATTTTAAGAAACAGGAAGAAACTGACACAGGAGGTGCTAACCATTAGCAAGGAAACAAGAATCAACGAAGAAATTCGTGATAAGGAATTAAGAGTTATCGATGAAACAGGCGAAATGATCGGTATCATGAGCAGAGATGAAGCGCTGAGACTGGCTGAAGAAAAGAAGCTGGACTTAGTAAACATTTCACCGAATGCGAAACCGCCGGTTTGCAAAATTCTCGACTACGGCAAGTACAGATACGAAATGCAGAAGAGAGAGAAGGAAGCAAAGAAGAAGCAGAAGACCATGCAGGTGAAGGAAATCAGATTGAGCACATTCATCGAAGATCACGATATCCAGGTTAAGGCAAAGACAGCCTGCAAGTTCCTGGAAGACGGCGACAAAGTAAAAGTCAGCCTGAGATTCAGAGGAAGAGAAAGAGACTACACTGCAAAAGGTATGGATGTAATGAATCAGTTCGCTGAAATCGTATCCG
>CALCUU010000138.1 GCA_937906915.1 uncultured Phascolarctobacterium sp.
TTAATTTTTAAGAAACTATTTCCAAGGAATAGCCTTGCGTTCTACGAACTGCAATATTAAATTAAAGACCAGTCCTAAAAGGGAAAGGACGATTACGCCAGCCATAAGTTTATCCGTAATCATCAGGTCGCCGTAGTGTAAGATGAGGGCACCAATGCCAACCTGCGCCGCAATCATTTCCGCAGCTACAAGGAGTAAAAGGGAAGTTCCTGCTGCCAACCGCAAGCCTGCAAAAATCATGGGCAGGGCGTTGGGAAGAACTACGCTTTTCATGGTCATCCACCAGCTGGCGTTAAAGCTTGCCGCTACTTTCAGAAGCAAAGTATCTACATTCTTTACACCGCTGTAAGTGTTCATTGCTACGGGGAAAAATACGCCCAAAGCAATGATGGTTACTTTAGAAAGCTCGCCGATGCCAAGCCACAGGATGAACAAGGGGAGCAGGGCGATTTTCGGAATGGGGTAAATTGCGTTGACGATGGGTGTACCAATTTTATCCATAAGGGCGGATGTGCCGGTGACAAGTCCCACGGCAAGACCTATTAAGCTGCCCACGAAGAAGCCTGCCAAAATACGATAAAGGCTTGCGGCAAGGCTCACTCCTATTTCGCCGTCAGCAATCATTTCTAAGAGCGCGTTAATAATGGCGCTGGGAGCAGGCAAGAATAAGGAAGAAACTGCTCCGCTTCGGCAGATAAGCTCCCAAATGGCAAGAAGGCATAAAATTGAAGCAACGCTTACCCAATTTGGATAAGTCTTTTGCCAATGGGTCATACGGCTTACGACTTTGTACTCATGCATTGTCGCTCACCTCCATTAAGGCAGCACGTGCGTCATTGCTGATGTGTTCCCAAATAATGCGGATAAATTCAGCAATTGCCTCTGCGTTTTCGGGGTTGCTTCTTTCTGCACGGGGAATGTTAATTTCCAAAACCTTGCTAATTTTACCGGGACGTCTGGAAAGAAGCACAACTCTATCTGCAAGCATAACTGCTTCCTGAATGTTGTGGGTAACGTACAAGGTAGTGAGGCGTGTTTTCTCCCACAAGGTTACAAGCTCTTCCTGCATAATGGTTCGCGTCTGCGCATCCAGTGCGGAAAAGGGTTCGTCCATCAGGAGTACGTCCGGTTCTACGGCGAGGGCGCGGGCAATACCAACACGTTGGCGCATACCACCACTAAGCTGATGGGGGAAGGAGCTTTCAAAACCTTTCAGTCCCACCAGTTCAATGTAATGGGCAATGCGTTCTTTGCGTTTTTCCGCAGGAAAGTTTTCTGCTTCCAAACCGAAGGCTACGTTTTCAGCAACGCTTCGCCACGGAAAGAGACCTGTCTCTTGAAAGACAATACTCATACGTGGCTCTTTGTTGCCTTCAACTTCCGTAAACTTAATTGTTCCACTGGTTGGGTCAAGCAAGCCTGCCGCTAAATTTAGCAGGGTACTTTTGCCACAGCCGGAAGGACCTACTAGCGCAACGAACTCTTCCTTATTTATGGTAAGGTTGATGTCTTGCAGGACGGGGAGGGTTTTGCCTTGGGGAGTTTTGAAGTTTTTGTTGATGTTTTCGATTACTAATTTCATATCTTTTCACCTGAAAGCGTTATAAGCACTGTTATGCTTTGTCGCAATTCATTTGCTTGCTCGACGTACCACCAGTACGCCATCGCTTCATAAATTTCATTGCTTCGCGCCTTCCAGCACTTCTAACGCTTTCTATAGTAAGAGAAATTTATTTTTTCAACGCTTTTTCCAAGAAAGAAGTATTAGCAACTTGTTCGGGAGCTAGTTTCCCCTTGAGCATTCCGTGAGAAGCGTACCATTCAATTTGGGTAGCAATGTCGCTGCTCAACAGTTTGCCGTCACGATCCATGTAGGGCAAGCCCAGCTTAATATCTTCTACGGGAGCTTTAACGTATTTGGAAACGATGGTTACTACTTCGTCCAACTTTTTAGCATCTTTCTTAGCAATGGCAGCGTCGTAGTAATAGTTTGCCGCTTTTTTGTAAGCTTTCATAAAACGTACTGCTACGTCTTCCTTTTTCACAAATTCCGGAGAATAGAACACAGCGGAGGTTTGGTAGGGAATCAAGTCGCCAACTTGCACAACCATTTTGCCGTAGCCTGCACGTTGCACTTTGCTGATGTTGGGTTCGTTGAGGATGGCAGCGTCAATTTGCTTGCTTTCCAGGGCTGCCATAACTGCGCCCAATTTTCCCAAGGGGATAAGCTGTACGTCATCAAGGCTCATGCCTTTGGTTTCCAGCATTCTGCCAATCATATAATGGAAGGTGCTGCCCTTTTGGGTAATGCCAACACGTTTTCCCTTGAGTGCTTCCAAGGAAGTTACGCCTTTGTTGTAATTGTCGGTGGTAACGATAAGTGCGGAAGAGGAATAACCTTTTTCTTCACGACCTTTGTCTGCAACGATGGCAAGCTTTTGTCCGCTGGCAGCCATATTGAAAAGGCTGGCAGTAATGCCCGTAGCACCTACGTCTACTTGGGAAGAAGCAGTGGAAACTGCGATAGGATGAGCTGCGTCGAACCATTGGGGGGTAACTTCCAAGTTTTCTTCGGCAAAGAAGCCCTTATCCATGGCGATGAACAGGGGAGCGCTACTGGTTAAACGCAGGAGCGCCATGCTAACCTTAGCTTTTTCTTTGGGAGCAGCTTTCTTTTCGCCACCGCAACCCAGAGCCAATAACATACATAAAGCTGTTAAGATTACAACTATTTTCTTCATTATATATACACCTCTCTCAGAAGTTTAAGTTACTTGAAATAATTGTACACTATCTGGCGTAGCCTTGCACCAACTTTGTAAAAATTGGCGCATGAAATTTTTAAAAGACTGCAAAATCTAGGAGATGAAAGTTTTTCGTCTATCAAATTATTTACGGTAGATGATATAATGTTAATAGAATTTTGGGAAGGAGCGAGTCCTATGACCGTTAAAATAAAAACTTTGTTGAGCCTTTTGTGCTTGCTTTTGTGTGGAGCAAGTGTTGCTAGTGCAGAACGCTTGCCTCTGGCAGAGCTTGAGCTGGAACAAAAGGGGGAACAAGTAAAATTTGAACTCGTCGGTGAAAAATTACCGGGAGGTTACGCCAACGATTTACTTTTGCTGATGAAGGACGCTGATAAAAAAATTATCACTGCCTACAAGCCCCACGTTGACGGCGGGTACAATTGCTTTTTAGAAGCTGTTCAGTTAAAAGAGGGAGACAAAAATATTTTGCTCTCCATTGGCAGAGGTAACTGGCGAGCTGGCAGAGACTTTTTGCTTTTAGATTTTAAGAATCCTAAAAAAGTGCAGGAGGTTTTTGCTGACACCGATAATTTTGGCGTGGTAAAAAATGTTGAGTGGAACGATGACGCCATTGACGTAACCATGGCTGACGGTAAAACTCATAATGTAAAAATTGATGACGATATGCTGGAGCAAATTCATAAGCGTGATAAGGCTCCTACCTATAACGGCTTGACTTCTTTGACTATTCACGACCTTGACGGCGACGGTAAAGACGAGCTTTTTACAACCCAAAGCATTGTTGCGGACAAAACCATTTTGGCAGACGTAGGTGCTGTGTGGAAATTGCAGGAGCTTGATGGCAAAGATAGCTGGAAAACTGGCAGGTACACCATTATGCTGGCAAGCGGTGGCAAGAACAACACCATCAACGACGGTGTGGATGCGGAAGCGTACTGCGTTTTGCCTCGCAAGATTGTTGTGCCCGGCGGTGAAGCAACCGTTCCTGTAATCTCTTACAAAAATAATCCCACCCTGCAAAACGAAGTGAACGCTTTAATAATGAAGGAAACTGCTCCCCTTCTGGAAAAGTTTTACCGTGGGGAAGCAGACGTTGCCTTTAACGTAGCTGTTACCAGTCCCTACCTTTTAAGTTTGCAGCTTATCAGTGGTAAAAGCAGCTTTGTTCATCACAACGTACATCTTGATGTGGAAACAGGCAAGCTTATTAAAATTGAAGACATCCTCGACACCAAGCAAGAGGATTTGTTCAAGCTGTTGAACCTTTTGAATAACAACAAGAACTTAGATTTTAGCGAAGGCTTGCCCAAAGAGTGGTATATAAAGGAAGATAAAATTTTCTTTTTGGAAAATGTCTGCGGTAAGGAAGAGGTTTCCGGCTTTGCGCTGGGGAACCTGCACAAATTTATCAAGGCTCAAAAATGGATTTCACATAAATCTGACTGACCAGTCAGCAAATTTCAAAAACTGGTGAAAAAAAGAGGTTTAAAAAGCAAAACGCGCCTAATCTTACGAGAGGGCGCTTGCTTTTATAAATTTGCTCATTTATAATGGTATTATTCTGAAACTGGCTTATTATCCCCTTTTGGGGGTTTAGTCTTTTGTATATGCGAAGGAGGATTTTATATGTTTAGTTTTATCCGCTCTCGCCATGCTAAAAAAGCTTTAGCGGCGGCTATGGCGGCAACTTTTATTTTGTCAGTTGCCGGTTGTGCAAAAAAAGAGCAACAAGCTGGGCCTCAAGCTACCTTGGTTAGAACTATGAAGGTAATCACACGCACTACTCCGATTGTGTATGATTACACCGGCTTTGTAGAAGCTACCCAAGAAATGAATTTGGCGCCTCAAGTTACCGGTCAAATTGTTGGCAAATATTTTAAAGGCGGCGACACCGTTCAAGCTGGTCAAGTTCTCTACGAAATTGACCCCCGTACTTATAAAGCAAATCTTTTGAGTGCAGAAGGTAATTTGGCAAGCGCACGCGCTACCTTGGCTAATGCTGAAATGGACGCAGAACGCTATACCAAGCTGTACGAACAAAATGCTGTTTCTAAACAAATGATGGATAACGCAGTAATGATGCGTGACCAAGCTCGTGCTTCCGTAAAAGCTATGGAAGGCTTGCTGCTCAATGCGCAAATCAATATGGAAGAAACCAAAGTAACTGCTCCCTTCACCGGTCGCACTGATACTTCTTCTGTAGAAGTAGGTAACTTTGTTGAAGCGGGTAAAACTACTTTGACCAAAATTTCCAATACTGACCCTGTATTCGTAAAATTCAGCATTGCTGAACCTGAATACCTGACCTTGGCAGCTGCTTCTGACGGCAACGGTGCTGCTCTTGATAATTTGAGCGCAGTTCTTGCTAACGGCGAAACCTACGGCTTGAAAGGTAAAGTAGCCGAAGTTAACCGTGGCATTAGCGATAACACTGGTACTTTGACCATCAAAGCAACCTTCCAAAATCCGAAAAAAGAATTGTTGCCCGGTATGTTTGCTCACATTCAAGCAACTGGTGGCGTGCGTGACAATGCTCTCCTCATTCCGCAACGCTCCGTAACTGAATTGATGTATAAGAATTTCGTTTACGTTGTTGGTAATGATAACAAGGTTACCATGAAAGAGATTAAACTTGGTCAAAAAGTTGGTCGTTTGATTATGGTTAACGGTGGCTTGACTGGCGAAGAAACCTTGGTTGTTGAAGGTGTTGGCAAAATGCGTCAAGGTGCTTTGGTTACTCCTCAACCTATGACCGAAGCTGACCTGAATACTGTAGAAGCAAAATAAGGAGGTAAGCTGAATGGCACGCTTTTTTATAGACCGTCCGGTCTTTGCTATCGTGCTGGCAATCCTGATTACGCTGCTTGGCGCATTGGCAGGTTTTAGCTTACCTATTGCACAATATCCTAATATTACTAAGCCGCGTATTACAGTAGAAACTACTTATGTAGGTGCTAGTGCTGATACCGTAGAAGAAGCTGTTGCTCAAGCTATTGAGCAAAAAGTAAGTGGCGTTGAAAACATGCTTGATATGAGCTCCGTAAGTACCTCTAATGGTCAATACGAACTGAACGTTCAATTCAACTTGGATAAAAACGCTGACATCGCATCCGTAGAAGTACAAAACCGCGTATCCCAAGCTAACAGCTCCATGCCTGCGGAAGTTATGGGTTACGGTGTAACTACTACTAAAGAATCTGCAGAAACCATTATGTACTTCGGTTTGGTTTCTCCTAACAGTACTTATGACGGTATGTTCCTCAGAACTTACGCTGACGCGAACTTCATTGACGCAGTTAAGCGCGTAAAAGGTGTATCCTCTGTTGCAGAATATGCACCGGAATATTCTATCCGTATTTGGCTGGATCCGGAAAAAATGGCAACACTTGGTGTTACCGTTGATGACATTACTAACGCTGTTAAAACCCAAAACATTCAAGCGGCAGTAGGCTCCATTGGTGACAGACCTACTGATGCCATGCAAGAAAAGACCTATTCCGCAAGTGCGCAAGGTCGTTTGAAAACTCCGGAACAATTTGGTAACGTAATTGTCCGTTCTGTTGGCGGCGAAAATCTTAAACTTAAAGATATTGCTGTTATCAAAGAAGGTCCTCGTAATGACATGGTAGTGTCTAAGGTTGGTGGCGGTGAAGCTGCTGTATTCCCCGTATCTCTTACCTCTGATGCTAACTCCATTGAAACTGTTAAAAATATTAAAGCAGTTTTGAAGGATGCTGAAACCCGTTTCCCCGATGATATGAAAGTTGTTATCATTCAAGATAACACTACCTTTATTATTGAATCCTTGGAAAAAGTAGCACACACCTTCTTTGAAGCGTTGGTGCTGGTAATTTTGGTAGTATTCGTATTCTTGGGTAGCTGGCGTGCAACCTTGATTCCGCTCTTGGCAGTACCTGTATCCTTGGTTGGTACCTTTGCTTCCTTCGTACTCCTTGGCTTTACCATTAACACCTTGACCGCATTTGCTATGATTCTGGCAATCGGCTTGGTAGTTGACGACGCTATCGTAGTAGTTGAAGCAGTAGAACATCATATCCAAGAAAATGGTATGTCTCCTAAAGAAGCAACCTATCGTGCGATGAGCGAAGTATCCGGCCCTGTAGTAGCGATTGCATTCGTACTGGCAGCGGTATTCGTGCCCACCGCATTTACCGGCGGTACTGTAGGTGAATTGTATAAACAATTTGCGATTACTGTATCCGTATCCATGCTTCTTTCCGCAATCGTAGCGTTGTCCTTGACCCCTGCTCTTTGCGCACTGCTCTTGAAAAAGAAAGGTTCCGAAGAGGAAATCAGCGGTCCTATTGGCAAAGGTATTGCAGCATTTAACAGATGGTATGATAGAACCTTGGTTAAATATACCGCTAATGTTGAAGGCTGCATCAAAAAAGCAAAATTTATGCTGGTTGGCTTGCTTGGCTTGTGCTTAGGCATCGTTTGGCTGGCTAAGGTTACTCCTTCTTCCTTCGTACCTACTGAAGACCAAGGTATGTCCGCAGTAGCAGTAAGCTTGCCGGAAAACGCTTCTTCCAACCGTACCCTCCAAATTATGGACGATTTGGCTAAGAAGATTGAAAAACTTCCTGGCGTTAACTATGTACTTACCGTATCTGGTGTAGATATTCTTTCCAGTGCGTATAAATCTAATGCTGGTTTGTGCGTTGTAAGTATGAAAGACTACAGCCAACGTGATAACTCCATTCAAGATATTATTCCCATGATTTGGGGTATGGGTTATCAAATTCCTGATGCTAACGTAATGGCGTTCCAACCGCCTCCGCTGCCCGGTGCTTCTCAAACCGGTACCTTGAGCTTGTACCTGATGAACCTTGGTGGTGAAGACGTAATCACCATGGGTGAACGTGCGAATGCTTTCTTGGCTGCTGCTCGTCAACGCCCGGAAATCGCATCCGTATATACCACCTTGAACACTAATACTCCGACCTTGCAATTTGAAGTAGACCGTGAAAAAGCAGAATCTCTGCACGTGCCTGTTGCTAGCGTATTTAGTACCATGCAAGCCTTCTTGGGCGGCTACGAAATTAACGACATCAACAACTTCGGTCGTACTTGGAAAGTAATTATGCAAGCTAGTCCGGAATATCGTACTGACGCTGAAGATATGCGTTACTTCTTTGTACGCAGCACCGATGGCAACCTTGTTCCGCTGAACACCTTGGTAACTGCTGAAAAGAAAAACAACTCTCTCGTAATGACCCGCTTCAACGGCGCTCGTGCAATTAAAATTGCAGGCGACCCGGCAGCAGGTTACTCTACTGGTCAAGCGATGAAGGCTTTGGAAGAATGTGCAGCACAAACTTTGCCTAACTCCTATACCTATGAATGGGTAGACCAAAGCCGTGACGAAATCGAAGCAGGCGACAGCTCTGTGAAGATTTACATCATCTCCTTGATTTTCGTATTCCTCTGCCTGGCAGCACTGTACGAAAGCTGGACAATTCCTCTGGCAGTTATGCTGTCCGTTCCCGCAGCAGTATTTGGTTGCTTCCTGTCCCAATATCTGCGCGGTCAACACAACGACGTTTACATGCAAATCGGTTTGATTACCCTTATCGGTTTGGCTGCGAAGAACGCAATTCTTATCGTAGAATATGCGAAGATGAATATGGAAAACGGTATGCCCGTAGTTCAAGCTGCTATCGAAGCTGCTAAGCTGCGTTTGCGTCCGATTTTGATGACCTCCTTCGCATTCATCTTGGGTTGCGTACCTTTGGCAATTGCAACCGGTCCGGGCGCAGGTGCCCGCGTATCCATGGGTAACGCCGTAGTTGGCGGTATGACCATTGCAACTTTTATCGGTATCTTCCTGATTCCGGTACTCTTCGTTGTAGTAGAACGTTTCTTTAGCAAAAAGAAACACACTGAAGCGTAAGCTTCACCCCTAATTTAGTTTAAAGGCCTTGTACTTGGCTCCATTCTTCCTACGCCTCTTTGGATGGAGTTTGGGTACAGGGCTTTTATTTTTTATGAAATGCCACAGTTTATAGTGTATAATAAGAGGAACAAACTTCTTGTGAGGAATCTTAAATGCAAAATTTTACTTTATCTAAACAATTTTTTCGTGATGTGTGGTATTTGACTAAAAGCTATTGGCAGTCGGAGGAAAAGAAAAAAGCCTTCTTTCTTTTGACTTGCATCGTTGGCTTGACCCTTGCCATTGTTTATATGCTGGTGCTTTTGAACCGCTGGAACAATAGCTTTTACAGCGCTCTCCAAAATTACCAGACCGATTTAATTTTTGACGAGCTGATTCATTTTACATATTTGGCGTTCATCTACATTATTTTGGCGGTGTACTCCTACTATCTGCAACAGGTTTTAATTTTGAACTGGCGTCGTTGGCTGACGGAACGCTTCATCGAAATTTGGCTCAAGAACAAAACCTACTACAACTTGCAAATGTTTGGCAAGGACACAGATAACCCTGACCAACGTATCAGTGAGGACGTGCGCCTTTTTGTAGAAATGACCTTGAGTTTTGCCATTGGTCTTTTAAAATCTGTAACAACCTTGGCGTCCTTCGTCGTAATTTTGTACGAGCTTTCCGGCTCCTTGAAGTTTACTCTTTTTGGACAACAGTGGGAGATTAGCGGTTACCTTTTCTGGGCAGCCTTCTTCTATTCCATTTTGGGTACTTGGGTAACTCACCTTGTGGGTCGCAAGCTGGTGAAGCTTAATTTTATCCAACAACGCTACGAGGCAGACTTCCGTTTTGCTATGATTCGCTTGCGTGAAAGTAGTGAGAGCGTTGCCTTCTATCGTGGTGAAGCCCAAGAGGGTAGGGTGTTTAAAGAGCGCTTTACCCTGCTTTTAGACAACTTCTGGAAAATCATCACCAAGCAAAAGCAACTGGTGTGGTTGAACTCCGGTTACTCCCAAATCGCAATCATCTTCCCCTTTGTGGCGGCAATGAACCGTTATTTGGCGAAGGAGTTTACTCTTGGCGGATTGATGCAGGTTGCCAGCGCCTTTGGTCGCGTGCAGGATAGCTTGTCTTATTTTGTAGATACTTATTCCAGCCTTGCAACTTGGCAATCCGTAGTAATGCGTTTGACTTACTTTGGACGTCACATGCAAGAGGTTTCTGCTGATGCGGAGCGCTTCCATTTAGACCGCTTTGTGGCGGCAGGGGAAGTGCGTGCTGAAAATATGCAGGTTGATTTGCCCGACGGTACGCCTTTGCTGAAAGATGTTACCTTTACCCTCGAACCGGGGGCTAACGTTTTGATTAAAGGCGTCAGCGGTAGCGGTAAGAGTACCCTGCTCCGTGCCATTGCAGGAATTTGGCCCTACGTTGAGGGAACCATTGCCTTGCCTGAGCAGGAGAAGCTGATGTTCATTCCTCAAAAGCCTTACCTGCCACTGGGAAGCTTGCGTGAAGCATTGCTTTATCCGGGGAACAAACCTGTCAGTGACGAAGTGCTCATTGCGTTGATGGAGCAGTGCCAAATTGGGTACCTGCAAGATAAACTGGACATTGTTGCTGATTGGAGCCACGTTCTTTCCGTTGGCGAACAGCAACGCTTAGCTTTTGTACGTGCTCACATTCAAGAGCCCTTATGGTTGTTCCTTGACGAAGCCACCAGCGCTCTTGACGAAGAAACGGAAGCCAAGATGTACACCCTTGTGGGAGAACGCTTGCCTGCTACCACAATCGTTAGCATTGGGCACAGAAGCACTCTTAATAAATACCACCAACGCATTTTGCAATTGGACAAAGCAAATAAAAGCGTTGTGTTGAAATCTCTATAGAAGTTTCTGATTTGGAAAACTTTGTTGGAAATTGGAAAAGAGTTTTCTATTTAGAAAACTGTGCTGTAATTTGTAGAAGAGCTTTCAATTTGAGAAGCTATTTAGCAATTAGGAAAAGAGTTTTCTGTTTTGGACAACAATATGCAAAAACAAAAGAAGAGCTTGCGATTGCAAGCTCTTCTTAATTTTTATGTGCTATTAAATTTTACAGACCGCCGTACATAAGTCCCAACACCATAATGATAATGGTTAAGGGAACGTAAACGTACTTGCCAACTAAACCGAAAATCTCCGGCATTTTACCGTGACCAATTTCCAGTTCCTTACGCAATTCGTCCCAACCAAGAATGTAGTAGATGGTTGCCGCACCCATAACTGCGCCAAAGGGAACGATTACCACGGAGATGAAGTCCATCCACGCGCCAACCTTGGGCTCGGATTCAATAAAGATACCAACTACCAAGCTAAGTACGCAGGTGATGATGGAAGCAGCTTTTCTAGAATTGGTAAAGTTTTCTTGTAAATGCTCTGTTGGTGCTTCCAAAAGGTTGATTAAGGAAGTAATGCCTGCGAAGAGAACTGCCACGAAGAAAATGATTGCGAAGAATTGCCCGAAGGGCATCTGTTGGAAAACCTTGGGTAAGGTTAAGAATACGAGGACAGGTCCACTGCCCGCGCCGATACCGTAGGCGAAAACTGCGGGCATAATCGCCAACGCAGAAATCATTGCGGCGCAAGTGTCGAAGCCTGCGGTGCGCAGGGACGCCTGAGGAATATCAACATCTTTTTTGATGTAGGAGCCATACACAATCATACTGCTGCCGCTGATGGACAGGGAGAAGAATGCTTGACCCATTGCCATAATCCAGGTTTTAATATTCAGCAGCTTGTCCCATTGGGGAACGAAGAGGAATTCGTAGCCTGCACCGCTACCGGGCAGGAAAAAAATCCAAATTGCCATGCCAAGGAAAAGTACAAAGAAAGAGGGCATCAAAATTTTGTTAGCCTTTTCAATGCCATTACTTACACCGCTGACTAAGATTGCACAGGTCATGGCGATAACTGCGATGTGCCAGGGAACGCTGCCAAAATCTCCAAGGATTGCGCCAAAGTAAGCGCCGGGGTCAGTAGTCATTAGGTCGCCACTGACGAAGCCCCACAAAGTACGCAGTACCCAGCCTAAAATAATTGCGTAACCAATTGCAATGCCAAGGCTACCCAAAAGGGGAATCCAGCCAATCTTTTTGCCAAACCAGCCCATACCACGTTTGCCAAAGCAATATTCGTAGGAGCCTACGGTTCCGCTTTTAGATTTGCGTCCTAAACCGAACTCTGCGGAAAGACCTACCCAGCCAAACAAGAAAATGAAAATCAAGTAGGGGATAAGGAAGGCTGCACCACCGTATTCGCCAAGGCGATAGGGGAACATCCAAATATTGCCAAGTCCAACGGCAGAGCCAACGCAAGCCAGCACGAAGCCTATGGACGAAGTAAAATTATCATTACGTTTAGAAATTTTTTCTTTCAATTAAGAGACCTCTCTTTAAATACCGCCGTAAATAAGGCCCAGTACCATGATGATGATGGTCAGAGGAACGTAGAGGTATTTAGCAGCTGCTCCGAATGCTTCGGAAAGTTTGCCGTGACCTTGTTCCAGCTCTTTGCGGATATCATCCCAGCCAAGCACGTAGTAAACAGAGATTGCACCAAGCACTGCGCCCAAAGGAGAGATGATGATGGAAACGAAGTCCATCCACGCACCAACCTTAGGTTCAGCTTCGATGAATACGCCTACGCCCAAAGCGATGGCGCAGCTGGCAAGTACTGCTACCTTACGGTTCAGGTTAAAGTTTTTCTCCCAGCTTTCAGCAACTGCTTCCAACATATTGATGAGGGAAGTAATGCCTGCGAAGAGAACTGCTACGAAGAAAATAATTGCGAAGAATTGACCCATGGGCATTTGTTGGAAAACCTTGGGCAATGCCAAGAATACCAAAGCAGGACCACGACCTGCGCCAATGCCATAAGCAAAAACTGCGGGCATAATCGCCAACGCTGCAACCATTGCAGCACAAGTATCAAAGAAAGCAGTACGCAAGGACGCTTTCGGAATATCTACGTTTTTGTCCAGGTAAGCGCCGTAAACAATCATACCACTACCGGTAATGGACAGGGAGAAAAATGCTTGACCCATTGCCATAATCCAAGTGTTGATGTTGAGAAGCTTATCCCATTGGGGAATGAACAGGAATTCATAGCCTGCGCCAGCACCGGGCAGGAAAGAAACCCAAACTGCCAAACCAACAAAGAGGCAGAAGAAAATAGGCATCATAATTTCGTTAGCCTTTTCAATGCCACTGCCAATGCCCAAAAGAAGAATGAGGCAGGTGGAGCCGATAATCATAATGTGCCAAGGCAAGCTGCCAAATTCGCCAAGTGCTGCGCCAAAGTAAGCGCTGGGGTCACCAGTCATCAAGTCGCCGGAAACGAAGCCCCACAAAGTACGCAGTACCCAACCAATGATGATTGCGTAACCAATTGCGATACCAAGGCTGCCCATCAAGGGAATCCAGCCTAAAGTGCGACCGAAGCCTTCCATTTTACGTTTTGCAAAACAGTAAGCGTAAGAACCTAAAGTACCGGTGCCTGCTCTACGACCAATGGCAAATTCTGCGGAAAGGCCAACCCAGCCAAATAAGCAGATAAAAAATAAATAAGGCAGTAAGAACGCTGCCCCGCCGTACTCACCAAGACGATAGGGGAACATCCAAATGTTACCAAGTCCAACGGCAGAGCCTACGCAAGCGAGGACAAAGCCGAGGGACGACTTAAAATTGTCGTTTTGTTGAGTTGAATTTTTTTCGTTGTTCATTTTTAAAACTTCCTTTCTACCGCAGCCGAAGCTGCCCTACAAAATAATCCATAGTGAAACAATGCTACTATGCTACAAATGCTACCTCCTTAGAATAACAGAAAAGGAAAAATAAAACAAGGAATTATCAGACAATTTTTAGATTTGTAAACTTTAAAACAGAAAATTTCTGTTTTTCATAGGATAAAACTCAAATAAAAAATTTTGCTTGACTGATATGCCATTAGTGCTATAATCAATTCAATACGAAATAAGCAACGCTATGAAGGAGAAGCAGCCTGCCAAACTTTCAGAAAGCTGTCGGTTGATGCAAGACAGTAGCAAGGCTCACCTGTTCCGCTCCGGAGCGGCAAATGATGAATTTGACGGGCTCGCCCGATACAGCGAACGAAAGATGGCCGTTAGGCAATTTGGGTGGCAACGCGGGAAAGTTCTCGTCCCATTGGGGATGGAGAGCTTATTTTTTTACCGTTTTGCATTTGAATGCCTTGGCTAATTTGGGTGGTACCGCGAGAAAAAGAGGCTCGTCCCAAAAGGACAGCCTCTTATTTATATAGTAAAGGAGACGGAATTTATGAAACGAGCATACAATTTCAACGCTGGCCCTTCTGCAATGCCCTTAGAGGTTTTGCAAGAAGCCCAAGCAGAATTTTTAAATTACGCTAACACTGGTATGAGCATTATCGAAATGAGTCATCGTAGTCCTGAATACGATGCGCTTCACAAAGAAACTAAGGATTTGCTCCGTGAATTGATGGAAATTCCTGAAGACTATGAAATCCTTTTCATTCA
>CALCUU010000139.1 GCA_937906915.1 uncultured Phascolarctobacterium sp.
ATTCGCCTTTGATAACTTGTACTTCCGTACCCAAAATTTTCATCAAAGTATTAGCATAGTCACGCACTTCTTCCACATCGTAGCAACCAGTGTCAATGATGTAAAAATCCTTGAAGCCATTGTACAGCTTACGCAAAAATTCTTCTGCTTCCTCTTGACCACGCTTAGCAATAAGCTTTTCAGGATCAATCTCACTGTTCTTCCCAAAATCCATCCAGCTTGCAGTGTAGTAAATGCCACGCAGTTTACGTCTATCGTCTCGCTTCAGATTATCACCGGAAAGCAAAATATCCAAGCAGTCACGAGTGCGAGGCAGTACCAGCTCTGCAGTAGTAGCCTTCAAGCCAATGGTTCCGCCGCCACAACCAGTAGTACAAATATAAATTCTATCTACATTTTCAAGACTGTCTATCATTTTTTGCACATACTCGTGCAAATACTTCACGTCGTTATGTAATTGGTAAGGCATAAAATGCACAGGAATCTCAGAGTTGTGAGAAGCGAGCGCAGCGAGCAGCTCCTTCTTCAACGTCGGGCAGGATAAGATAATGGATTTCATAGGGTGCCTCCGTTACACAATAAAATCAAAGCATTATCGAATAAAGTTGGTAAATGTGCCAACTTCTTTTTCCGGTAAGCCGTATTTTTCTTTGCCAAGAGCAATGCTCTTCATCAAGAAAGTCATATTGCGAGCCAAAGTGCGCATAGTTTGCAAGCCTTCTTCATCCTGCAATGCTTCGCCGGGTTCTCTGCCATGAATGCTGTTCCAATATTGGCTGGAAGCAATGGGCATACCACTAATTGCGAAAAATTTATTAAGCTCATCAAATGTAGAGGACAAGCCACCACGTCTTGCAGCAACTACGGATGCACCAACCTTCATAGTCTTGTTGAACCTTGCGCTAAAGAACAAGCGTTGCAAGAAAGCAACTAAAGTTGCGTTAGCAGAAGCGTAGTAAACAGGGCTACCTACTACGATACCATCACACGCTTCAAATTTAGGAGCAACTTCATTTACCACGTCATCAAAAACGCACTTGCCAGTTTCAAAACATTTACCACAAGCAATGCAACCTCTAATATCTTTGTTACCAACGTGTATCAATTCAGTTTCTACACCTTCAGCGTTAAAAACTTTTATCATCTCATTCAATGCAATGGCAGTATTGCCATTAGCTTTAGGGCTACCATTAATCAATAAAACTTTCATACTAGTGCCTCCTTGCATACCTAGAAATTTATATAGTCAACCTTTCAT
>CALCUU010000140.1 GCA_937906915.1 uncultured Phascolarctobacterium sp.
AAAGGCAATTTCCGGCTCGGTGTAATATTGAATGGCAACGGAAAGAGCGCCATAATCACGACCACCGGGTTGCGCCGCCATACGTTCTGCCACTTCCTTTTGCACCATGACAACAAGGCGTTCCATGGGCAAGCGTTTTTCCAAAATGGCAAAAATGATGGGCGTAGTAATATAGTAGGGCAAATTAGCGCAGCATTTGAAATTTTCCACGCCAACTTCCTTCATTATATCTACCTTTAAAATGTCGCCACTTACAATGCGCACATTGTCGTAGCCTTCGAGGGTAGTATCCAGTACGGGCAAAAGGCGTTTGTCCAGTTCCACCGCCACTACCTGAGCACCACTTTCTGCCAAACCTTGGGTAAGGGTGCCAATACCGGGGCCAACTTCTAAAACAGTGTCCTCCGGGGTAAGCTCCGCCGCTTCCACAATGCGACGGACAATATCTTCATCAATCAAAAAGTTTTGCCCCAATTTTTTATCCGCACGCAGTTTAAACTTGTGCAGGATGTGGTTCGTAACTTGGGGAGATGCAATTACGGGATGCTGCATAAATTTAATCTCCTATCTTCGCCAGTGCGGCTTCAAATTCGGCGCGGGTTACGCCGTAATGATTTAAGCGTTCTAAAAAGCGTTTAGCGTTTCCGTAGCCAATGCCCAGCTCCGCCCCAAGGGCGTCGCGTCTTGCAGAGGCTGCCTCGCTACCGTTCAAATCATTGGCAAACAAATCTTGCATGGTAAATTCTTGTTGGGGCTTGTATTCGTGGTGGCGCACCTTCGCAAGGGCAGCAAGAATTGCCTCAGGCTGAGCCTGCTCCACCCCCACGTCGTTGTTGGCAGTTGCCTGCACCTTGGGGATAAATGCTTGCCCTGCATTGGGGAAACGCTCCGTCAAAAATTTACGAATGCGCTCGCCTGCACCGTCAGGGTCTGTCAAAATAATGATGCCACGTTTTTCGTAGGCAGCAGCAATTTGACGCAGGGTGTGTTTTGCCAGAGTGAAGCCACCAGTTTCAATGGTGTCTGCCTCCAACGCCTTTTTAATGGCAACCGTATCCATTTTGCCTTCTACAACAAGGACTTCCTTTAACAAGATGTGTTCCTCACTTTTATTTTTCGTCTAAAATATAAATTTCGATATTACGTCTGCCCCAATTCCAAGCAGCTTTACGGCTATCCATGGCAATGTCAATAATTTTGCCTTTGATTGCGCTACCGGTATCGTTAGCTCTAACTTGGCCAATGCCGGGAATATAAACTTGGGATTGCAAGGGGATAACTCTGGGGTCTACAGCGATTGTTTTGTAGGGAACTGCAGGAGTGCCGTCATAGGCAATGCCTGTACCGCTAGCATCTACAGGGTCATGGGTCCAGTAAGCAGTAGCCTGTACGGTCAGCTTCTTGGAATATTTTTTGTAGCCATCTTTAGTCTTAACGCTGGGAGCAGTACCCACACGCACCACTTGGGTTACAGGCTTGGAAACAAATTCACGGCTAATTGCCTTAACAGACATACTGCCATCTTCTTTGGCAGTAGTTTTAAAGGTAATGCGCTCTCTGCCAATCTTGCCTTCTACCTCTACAATGTCGATGCCTTTGGCAATGTTTTCATCATAAATATATTCGGTAGCCATAGGCACGTTTTGTTCAACATAAGTAATTTCATCACTAACTACGGTAACCTTTTTGGCAATGTCAAAGCCTACCAAGAAAGGCGCTGCCAAAATAATACAGAGCAAAATGCCCAAGCAGCGTTTCAAGCTTTTATTCAACATAATGACCTCCTTGAATTAACCTAAAGATTTTAACACAAAGGATGCTATTATGTCAAAAAGTGTTCCTAAAAACCTAAATAAATCGTTAGAAGTGCCGGAAGACGCGAAAAAAAGCAACTTACGAAGCGACGGTGTACTTATGCGTACATCGAGCAAGTAAGTTGCTTTTTGACAAAGTATAACGGTGCTTATAACGATTTATAATACAGAAGGCAATGACAGTATCCTTCAAAATTCGGGTCAGCAATTTGTTCTCTAAATTCTTTACAGATACATTTATTGTCTTCAGTTTTTTCTAAACGACAGGGGCAATAACCACCCTTCATTTTCAAACCTTCGCGTATTCTCGCTACAATTTCCTTATCTTCATTTAAACGTATTGCCATACCCTTCCCTCCAGCAATTTATCTACGCAAATATTCTGCGCATTTCATAGCAGCATTGCGACCTTCGGTGAAAGCCCACGCCACAACTCCACTACCACGACGAGCGTCGCCAGCCGCGAAGACGCCTTCTTTAGTGGTGGTAAAGTATTCGCCACCGTCAGCAAGCATTCCTGCCGGAGAACGTTTCACTCCGCACGCTTCAAAGACTTCATCTTCCGGACCGTTAAAGCCAAGAGCAAGAATCAATACCTGGGCACGCAAAATCTTTTCGCTACCAAGAACATTTACCGGTTCAGGGAGAGCGCCGCTTCTAGCACTGCGCCATTCCACTTGGGCAACTTCCACAGCTTTCAGCTTGCCTTCTTCGTCACGTATAAGACGCTTTAACATGGTGCCGTACTTAATGGTAAAGTCACCCTGCACAATGTTGCACAAATCGCCCCTCACACTGTTGGCAGTAGCTTCACATTCCTGCATTTCCAGTTGATGAATGGTGCTTGCACCTTGAGCAAGAGCAATTGCTGCGCAATCTACTCCGGTATCGCCGCCACCAACAATTACCACGTCTTTGCCTTTAACGTTCATTAAATCAGTTCCGTTGAGCAAATCCTTGGTAACTTCGGTCAAGAAATCCTTAGCTTGGAAGATTTGCTTGTTATCTACTTCCACCCCCGGTAAAACCTTGGGCTTCCTGCTGCCAACGCACAATACTACTGCGGCAAAGTCTTTTTGTAATTCGGCAAAGCTCGCTTCGTCTTTAAGCTCCCAACCCTGAACAAATTTTACGCCGTGGTTTATAAGCTCGGTAATTTTTTCCATAAGCAAATCTTTCGGTAACTTGATGCTGGGAACGCCATACATCAAAAGGCCACCGGGTCTGTCGTCACGCTCGAAGACAGTCACATCGTAGCCCAGTCTACGCAATTGGTCAGCGCAGCCCAAGCCTGCAGGCCCACTACCTACAACGGCAACCTTCAAAGGCTCCAATGCCATGGGCGCCTTACGAGGAAGGTCACGATGATAGAACGCCTCGTTACGAATATAATCTTCTAATTCAGTATCTTCTGCCCAAATGCGTAAACGCTGTGGCAAACCATTAAGCTTCAGGAAATCTTCTCTATTATAAACGGCCTTTTTCAACATAATATCAAGCCTCCTTTATATCCTACTTCTATTATAAACTATCATCGCTTTTTAAGTTGTAAACAGTTTTTGAAATCCGAACGTTCTCGGAAAAATTCAGAAAAATATCTATAAAAAAATTGTTGAGCATTAAAATGCTTTGTGGTAATATTTTTATGGAGCGATTTTATATAACACGAAAGGATGTTATCTATTATGCAAAAAATCTATTCCGGCAAAACCAAAGACGTTTACCAATTGGAAAACGGTAACGTACTGTTGAAATTTAAAGATGACTGCACCGGCAAAGACGGCGTTTTTGATCCGGGCGAAAACACTGTAGGCCTCACCATCGAAGGCATTGGCAGAGCAAACTTGGAAACTTCCATCCTCTTCTTTGAAATCCTCAAAGAAGCTGGCGTTAAAACTCACTATGTAAGCGCTAACGTTGAAGAAGCTACCATGGAAGTTCTTCCTGCAAAAGTTTTCGGCAAAGGCTTGGAAGTTATCTGCCGCTTGAAAGCAACCGGCAGCTTCATCCGTCGTTATGGCGATTACATTGCTGACGGCACCGAACTGCCCGGCGGTTATGTAGAAACCACCTTCAAAAACGACGAAAAAGGTGACCCCCTGGTAACCTGCGAAGGCTTGGAAGCACTTGGCATTATGACCCGCGAAATGTTCGAAAGCATGAAAGCTCAAACCTTGAAAATCACCCACATCGTTGCTGACGAATTGGCTAAAAAAGGTCTTGACCTTTATGACATTAAATTTGAATTTGGTTACAACAATGACGAAGTAATCCTCATTGACGAAATCGCAAGCGGCAACATGCGCGTTTACAAAGACGGCAAAATTGTTGACCCCATGGATTTGACCAAAATGATTCTTGGCAAATAAGAAGCAAAAAATTAGAGCGTTAATCTGCAAAGATTAACGCTCTTTTTTTATCTAAACAAACCTAATTTACAACCAAGTCTTAACAACCTGTGTCCGATAAAGGGAATGCGATCCAAGTCTTCTTCACGCAAGCCACCGCAAGCCAAAAGGGAAACTGCGTAAGTAGGAACAGCTGCTGCCATGGCAAAGAGTATTGCCCAAGCACCAAGGCTTTCCGTAAAATGAAGCACTACAAAAATTACTCCACCCATAATACTGGAAGCAAGCAAGGGCTTCGCCACACTGCCAAAGGTCATACAGAAGCCTGTAAATTTGTAGATGAAAACCATATTTATAATGGCAGCCACGGCAAAATCAGCAACAGTTGCCAAAGCCGCACCTTTCACCCCAAGTTCAGGGATAGCAGTGAGCCACCAGCTAAGCACAACCTTAACCACGCCTGCGATAACCATATTGATTACGGGAATGGCAGTATGCTTCAAGCCCTGCAGTACACCCGTACTAATTTGGTGCAAACCAAGGAAAAGTATGCCCGCACTCATAGTCTGAATAGCGCCAGCCGCACCGGGAGCATTGTAAATTAAAGCAGCAACCTTTTCTGCTAAGAAGAATAAACCTACGAAGCAGGGGAAGCTAATAATCATGGCAACCCTAAAACCAATGCGAATTTTGTCGCGAATAGCAGGGTAATCGTCTAAAGCACGGGACTCAGAAATGGCAGGCACAAGGCTAATGGTCATTGCCGCTGTAAAAATTGTTGCCAAATTTACGAGAGGCACTGCCATACCGGTAAGGTAACCGAAAAGCTCCGTAGCGTGACGCACGTCAAAGCCTGCAACCTCCAAACGTTGAGGTACGATTAAAAGGTCAAGGTTCGCGCCAATGGGAAGCATTAAGCTGGACAGGGAAACAGGAAGCGCCAGCTTTAACAAACGTTTGATAATGTGACCTGCAGGTTCAACAGGAGCGCTGTCGTCCTGGGCGTTAATCTCTTCTTGGAACTTGCGTTTCAAGCGGGCGTAGAACCACACCAAAACAATCAACGCGCAGAAGGCACCAACGCCTGCGCCCATACTTGCACCGCCAGCAGCATACGCCAAGCCGTAGGGCAGGAACATATCTGCGAAGATAAGCATGGTAATTACGCGCATCAGCTGTTCCACAACTTCGGAGACAGCGGTGGGTGTCATAATTTGCCAGCCCTGCAGGTAGCCACGGAAGCTAGCAAGGAAGGTTACAAAGAACACCGCCGGAGCCAAAGCAATAATGGAATAGTAAGCGCGGGGGTCACGAATGTATTGGTTTTCAATTAACCAGCCTGCCCCGAAGAAAAGTGCTGAAGAAAACAGCAAGCCACTTAACAGAAGCAAGCGCAGGGAAATATTAAAGACTCGTTTTGCGCCACGGTAATCCTTGTTGGCAAGCTTTTCCGCCGTGATAATGGAGATTGCCACGGGGATACCTGCACTGGAAACGGTAATCGCCATCAGGTAAATGGGGAAGCCCATTTGGTAAAGGCCAATGCCCTCACCGCCCAAAACTCTGGAAAGAATAATCCAGTTCAAGGAGCCGATGACTTTTACAACGACGCTGGACACTGCCAAAATAAGAGTGCCCTTTAAAAATTTATTGTTATCGCTCATCATAACCGCCTTCGTTACACAGAAATACAGTTTAATTATCCTATGTTTTTGCTTTTTTTACAAGCCTTTAGCAAAATTGTAAGGTGGGTAATTCTTGCAATAGATTTTTCTTGTGATAAAATGTTTCTTATAAGGAGTGATTTATTATGAAAAAGTTTTACGCAGCTTTAACCGCAGCAGCTATTATGACCGCTTGCTTTAGCACCAGCGCATTTGCTGCTCCGCTGAAAAATTATGACGCAGGCAAATTTGCCATTGACGCAGGCATCACCTTCCCCTCCAGCTTGAAGGGTGGCAATTACAAAATGTCTAAATCCGACAGCTCCTACTATGGCGCAACTGTTGGCATTGGCAAAAGAATGGCGCTGAACTACCAATGGGATAAATACAAAGGTAGCGACGGTGACCTGACTGCCCAACAATTTAATTTAATGTACCAACTGCTTCCCAACGTAAGCGCTTACGCTGGCTGGCTTGGTGCTGACGCAGACACCGAAAGATACGGTGGCAAAAAGAAAAATTCTGCACACGCAGGTCTCCAAGCTCACTTTGACATTCCCCTGCTCTTTACCGTTTGGGGCAATGTTGGCGTAGGCACTAAGAGCAGTGCTTACGAAATTGGCATTACCAAACCTCTCTTCAACAACATCGAGCTGAACCTGTCCTACTACGACGGCAAATTCAAAGAAATCCTCGACGATGGCGAAGATATGAAGGCAAAAGGCGTGCAAATGGGTGTAACCGTAAAATTCTAAAACAAAAAGAGTGGAAACGAAAGTTTCCACTCTTTTTTATTCGCCTTTTATCATTTTCAGGAATGTTTCTTCATCTATAACTGTCACGCCTAACTTGGTTGCTTTTTCCAGCTTACTGCCTGCTTCCGCACCGGCAATGACGTAATCCGTCTTTTTGCTTACGCTTCCACTTACCTTCGCCCCAACGTCCTGCGCCATAGTTTGGGCTTCCGCACGTCCGAGGGTGGGCAAGGTTCCCGTAAACACTAAGGTTTTGCCAAAGAAGGGGTTGCCCTCGCTGGTTGCTCTGGTAGCAAATTCCATCTTGAGTCCTGCTTTTGCCAAACGTTCCAGCAAATCAACATTGCTAGGCACGGAAAGCCAAGTCACTACGCTTTCAGCAATCTTACCGCCAATATCGCGAATCGCCGCCAGCTGTTCATGTTCAGCAGTCATCAACTTCTCTACCGTTCCGAACTCTT
>CALCUU010000141.1 GCA_937906915.1 uncultured Phascolarctobacterium sp.
GGTAATGACCCGAGGCCACTTACACGATGCCGATGTGGAGCGTTTCGTGCTAAACACACCTGCCGGTTACATTGGCGTGGTTGGCAGTAGGCGCAAGGCTCAGATTACTAGGGAAACCTTGCTTGGCGAAGGGTTTAGCCCTGAGCAATTAGATAGAATCATTACTCCCATTGGTCTTGATATTGGCAGTGAGACCCCTGCGGAGATTGCCATTAGCATTGCGGCGCAATTTATTCAGGTACGTGCTAGGCGTTATTTATAATTGTCTTAATTTTATTTACTTTTCTACTGATGTTAAGTAAAATGGAAATATAATTTTTTTGAGGTGGTATGATGGCTAAAGAAGTAAAAAACATTGACCCTGCTTACGATTTTGAGGCGCCAATGCCTTTAGCAAGGGCAATTCCCCTTGGCTTACAACATGTTTTGGCGATGTTTGTAGGCAACTTAACTCCGCTTTTGATTATTTGCGGTGCTTGTGGCATTGCAGGTGCGGAATTTGCAGATTTGCGTATTAGTCTTTTACAAAATGCTATGATTGTTGCCGGCTTGGTAACTTTGGTACAGCTGTATTCCATTGGTCCCTGTGGCGGTAAGGTTCCCATCATTATGGGTACTAGCTCCGGTTTTATTGGGGTGTTTAGTGGCGTAGCATCTTCTTTGGGAAGTGGTGTCCTTGCCTATGGCGCAATGATGGGTGCTTCCATTGTAGGTGGTATTTTTGAAGGCGTATTAGGCGTGTTCTTAAAGCCCCTGCGTAAATTTTTCCCTGCTGTTGTTACCGGTACCGTTGTTCTTTCCATTGGTTTGTCTTTGATTTCCGTTGGCATGAACTCCTTTGGCGGTGGCTTTAAGGCTAAGGACTTCGGTTCTGCAGAAAATATTTTACTTGGCCTTTTCGTTTTAGTAGTTATTTTGTTCTTTAAACACGGTACTAAAGGCATTACCAGCTATTCTTCCATTTTGATGGGTATTATTGCCGGTTACATTGCTGCTTTTATTATGGGCTTCGTGCTTCCCACTACCGGTGTTACTGCTCAAGGCGTAGAATTTACCAAAGCGTGGGTTCTGGATTGGAACAAGGTTGCGCAGGCAGCTTGGTTCGATATTCCGGAGCTTTTCCCCGTGGATATTGTTTTTGATATGCGCGCTATTATTCCCGTAGCCATTATGTTTATCGTTACCGCAGTAGAAACTGTTGGTGATATTTCCGGCGTTATGGAAAGTGGCTTTGGTCGTGAAGCAAGCGATAAGGAGCTTTCCGGCGGTATCATCTGTGACGGTATTGGCTCTGCTTTTGCTGCAGTGCTTGGTGTATTGCCCAACACTTCTTTCAGCCAAAACGTAGGCCTTGTTGCCATGACCAAGGTTGTTAATAGATTTGCCTTGGCTACCGGCGCTGTGTTCTTGGTATTGTGCGGTCTTATTCCTAAACTGGGTGCTTTGGTTTCCATTATGCCCCAATCCGTTTTGGGTGGCGCTGCTGTTATGATGTTCTCTTCCATCGTAGTAAGCGGTATTCAGCTCATAACAAAAGAGCCCCTCAACGCTAGAAGCTTAACTATCGTTTCGGTGGCTCTTGGTGTTGGTTATGGTATGGGCGCTAACCCCGGCGTACTGGCACACGCTCCTCAATTCGTAAAATTGATTTTTGGCGGTTCCGGTATCGTTCCTGCCGCTGTGGTAGCAATTTTGTTGAATGTGATTTTACCTAAAGAGTAATTTCTCTAAATCTGATTTAGTATCAATATCATAAAGCTCATTACAATCCTGAACGGGTACGTAGCGTACTTGTTCAGGATATTTTTTTGTCAGGTAGGAGCCTCCCCTATCCTGTGGCAAATGTAGGAGCTGGTCTTTAAATTTGGTGGGAAAGATTATGGGATTGCCCGGTACGTCGTTAAATGTGGTTCGATAAATGTAGTTAGGGTCTTTGGCAAAAGCTTCCCATAAATTTAAAATGCTTTCTTGGGC
>CALCUU010000142.1 GCA_937906915.1 uncultured Phascolarctobacterium sp.
CCTTTGTTGGAAACAGCAATAACCTTGTTGTCACGAATTTTTATTTCCCTGCCCCATTGGTTGGTCTTAGTGCTAGGACCGTAATATTCATTAAAAAGTACAACGTCCTCAGCAATGCGTCCACGGTTCATGCCTTTGATAGAAAGCTTGCCACCTTTAAAGCGTAATACTCCGTTAAAAGCAACGTCCTGTACAATCAAACGCTCTTTGCCAGTGTCAACATAAGCACTGCGGGGAGTGCTATCCACACTCATAAAATTACCTTTATCTTTATTTACGGCAATAACCCAGCCGTCATAATCAAAGTAGGAAGCGTTGATGGCAGCCTTCAATCTACGACGACTAGCTTCTCTAGACAGCAAGCCTCGTCCGTTATAGGCACCTGCCGCAGAAAAAGGACGCAACTCATACCTCGCCTTGGGGTCTATGCTGAACAAGGAAGCTTGGATTTGGGTACCGTTCATTTCGTCTTGAATGTAAGTGTAGGTTACACCCTTCGCCAATTCTTTTTCCTGCTTAATCAAATCAATACAAAAAACGTCAATAACAAGCCTATGGGGATTGGTGTATTGCAACACCTTGTACTGACAATTTTTAATAGCGTTAATGGTCAGTTGGCTGGAGTTTCTACCTGTAGGCACCAGTTGAGCAGACCTTACAATATTATCTTTAACCAGCAAATTCTTTTTTGGCGCCGCACTTTTAGGGAGCTGTATTACCAGCTTCTTGCCAGCTTCTTCAACTTTATAATCTACAGGAGCACTGCTATCCAAAACAAAGCGCACCCTCGCCGGACTTACACTGTTGCGTATTTCCGTTATAGGGGCAGCGTGAGCCGTGACTGTACCCATCACAAACATTATTGCTACAAGCATTCCCCATAAATTTTTAATACGCATATATACACACCACCTAAAAGAATTTTATTTATCAATAGCTAAAAACAGAAAATTTCGTAATTTGCCTCTTAAAAACGACATAAAGGGACCACTCTTGCGAATAGTCCCTTCAAATTCATTAAATTGTTTTCAAAATTATACTTATACCAGATTAGAAGAAGTATAGATTGCACCGGGGTGCAGCTTATCCAAGTTTTGCAATGCTTTACCAGTTCCTATTGCTACGCAGTCAAGGGGATTTTCTGCAATGTGAATGTCAATGCCGGTTTCTAACTGCATAACTTCAGCCAAGCCGTCTAAGAGTGCGCCGCCACCAGTAAGGTAAATGCCATTATCTACAATGTCGGAAGCAAGTTCCGGC
>CALCUU010000143.1 GCA_937906915.1 uncultured Phascolarctobacterium sp.
GATGCTGTGCATAATGGTTTCAACTGCGGGCACGTAATCCTTGTTGTCCAAGAAGCCAGTTACCTTTTCCACAACCTTTGCTTCGCGAGCCTTGTCTTTTACGGGCATGCCCTTTGCCTTTTTGTATTCGGCAACCTGCATTACAAGACCAAGACGTGCTTCCAAAATTGCGGCAAGCTGTCTATCTACCTTATCTATTTCTTTACGGATAACTTCTAAATCCAGTTCTGCCATAATATCATTTCCATTTCTTAGCTTCTAAAAGTAAATCCCACATTGTCCAAGCAGTTACTGCTTCAATGACAGGCACAGCTCTTTGTACAATGCAGGGGTCGTGTCTGCCAACAATGGTCAAGGTGGTGTCGCACTTTTCCTGCAAGCTGATAGTTTTTTGCTCACGGGAGATGGAAGGCGTAGGTTTAATAGCCACTCTAAAAATTACAGGCATACCATTGGTAATGCCACCGGTAATTCCTCCGTTGTGATTTGTTTCCGCTACAACCTTGCCGTCCTCGTAATGAAGCTGGTCGTTAGCTTCAGCGCCAGTCATTGCGCTAATGCCAAAGCCGTCACCAAATTCCACGCCTTTTACTGCGGGAACACTAAAGAGTGCGTGGCTCAGTCTGCTTTCCACAGAATCAAAGTAGGGAGCACCAAGACCAGCAGGCACGTTAGTAACCATTGCTTCGATTACGCCGCCAACGCTGTTAAGTTCAGCCTTAGCTTCTAAAATTTTTGCCTGCATTTTTTCACCAATGGCATCGTCCATAACAGCGAAGTCTTTGCCAGCAAGCTCTGCAATTTTTTTATCTTCAATACCCAAGGGGTTAAAGTTTTCTTCCTTTATATCTGCAATTTGCAGAATGTGTGCGCCAACTAAAATTCCTGCTTGCGCCAGCGCTTGCTTCGCCACCGCACCCATAAATACCAAGGGTGCAGTCAAGCGACCGCTAAAGTGACCGCCGCCACGATAATCGTTGAAGCCTTGATAACGGACAAAGCCAGCGTAATCTGCGTGACCGGGACGCATCTTATCTTTCAAAATGCTGTAGTCCTTGGAATGTTGGTCACTATTTTTAATTACTACGCACAGGGGAGTGCCTGTAGTGTAGCCTTCAAAAAAGCCACTTTGAATGGCGAAGCTGTCGCTTTCCTTGCGTTGGGTAGAAAGCTGGTTCTTACCCGGAGCGCGACGAGCCATTTCTTTTTCGATTTGCTCTAAATCTAATTGCAGTCCAGGCGGTACACCGTCAATGACAAGACCAATGGAAGCACCGTGGGATTCACCGTAGATTGCCATTTTAATATTCATTCCGTAAATTCCACTCATGCTAACACCTCAATCTTACCGCCAACTAATTTATAATCCTGCCAAAATTCAGGATAGGATTTTTGCACACTGCTTGCCCCTGTCAAAGTAAAGGGCTCCGTGCATTTTTGCGCAGCAATTGCCAAGCTCATGGCAATGCGGTGGTCGTTCCAAGCGTCCACCTCTGCGCCACCTTGCAAGCCTTCCGGCTTGCCTTTGATAATCAAACCTTCGGGAAGCTCTGTGATATCTGCTCCCAATTTATTTAACTCTTGGGTAATCGCCGCCAGCCTATCGCATTCTTTAATGCGCAGGCGACCTGCGTTAATAATTTCTGTTGTTCCCTCGCTTACCGCAGCAAGTACGGTCAACACGGGGATAATGTCAGGACAATTTGCCGCGTCAATAACTGTAGCCTTGGTGTTGCCACCGTCAGTTACTACGTCCGTGCCCTGCACTTTGATGTTAGCAGCCATGCCTTCCATAATGGGAACCACTGCCTTATCACCTTGCAGAGAAGTGTAGTCAACGCCGCTGCAAATTACTGCTTCGCCCAAGCTACCGCCCACAGTCCAGAAGGCTGCTTGGGACCAATCGCCCTCAACATTGCTATCCATAGCTTGATATTTTTGCCCACCACGCACAAGGTAGCGACGGTGCGCATCGTTTTCATTCACAATTTCGATTCCATATTTTTTCAGACAGCTCAAAGTCATATCCACATAAGCGGAAGACTCCAGCTCAGAGGTAATTTCAATAATAGAATCATTTTCCAACAAGGGCAAAGCAAAAAGCAAACCGCTTACATATTGACTGCTTACATTACCGGGAAGCTGATACAAGCCAGCCTGCAATCTTCCGTTCACGGTTAAAGGCAGGTGTCCTTCTTCCGCAGTTTGGTATTTTAAACCTTGCTTATCAAAAATATCGTAGTACGCGTTTAAAGGACGGCTTACCAATTTGCCGTGACCGGTAAAAGTAAAGGCTTCACCTAAGAGTGCGCCCAAAGGAATAAAGAAACGCAAAGTAGACCCGGATTCTCCACAATCCGCGCCTGCTTCTGCTGCTCTTAACTTTCCTGTACCTGTTACCTTCAAGGCACTACGCCCTGCAAATTTGCTTGGCACGTCCTCAATAGTTACGCCCAAAGCACGCAGGCAACGACAAGTCGCCTCAATATCCTTGGACATACTGATATTATCTACAACGCTAGTCCCTTCTGCCAAGCCAGCACAGATTATTTCCCTGTGCCCCATGCTTTTGGAAGAAGGCGCTAGCACTGTTCCCTTTAATTTTGTTGGAATGATTCTAATCTTTTCCATGGTTTACCCCAAATAGTTAGGCACTTCCTGCCAATTTATTTTATGCAATCTGCCATCACCCATCTTGTCCAAAACAATCAAGGTAATGGAGTTACCGGATTTCTTTTTATCCTTCGCCATTGTATCAAGAAGCAAAGCCTTTTCCACGCCAGCTTCAATGGGAAGAGCATATTTTTTCAGAACGTTAGCAATTTTTTCCGCAGTACCTACGGGTGTCATGCCAAGTTCTTCCGTGCGCTTGGTGATTTGGTACATACCAATGGCAACACCTTCACCGTGAGTATATTCACCGTAGCTATAGTGCTGTTCCACCGCATGACCAAGGGTGTGACCAAAGTTTAAGATACCACGCAAGCCAGTATCGAACTCGTCCTGCTCAACAATGCGTGCCTTAATTGCACAACAGGTTGCCACCACGCTACCAATATCTGCCAAAAGCTCTGCGTCATTTTCGTAGTTAGCAATCTTATCGAAGAGAGCTTCGTCTTGAATGCAGCCATACTTAATTGCTTCTGCCAAGCCATCGTGCAAAAAGCGAGTAGGCAGTGTAGCAAGTAAATCTGTGTCGATGAACACGCCTTTAGGTTGGTAGAAGGCGCCTGCCAAATTCTTGCCAGCCTTCAAATCTACGGCAACCTTACCGCCAACGCTACTATCTATCTGCGCAAGGAGGGAAGTAGGAACTTGGACAAAGGCAATGCCACGCATAAAGCTTGCTGCAGCAAAGCCACCTAAGTCACCAACAACACCGCCACCTAAAGTTACCAGCACGTCGCTACGGGTCAAACCGCTTTCTGCAATTTGCTCCAGTACGTTACTAAGCACCTGCATGTTCTTGCTTTGCTCGCCCGCTTCGATGGTAACGATAGTAGCAGGCAAGCCAGCTTCCGTCAAACTTTTTTGCAAAGCTTCGCCGTACAAAGGAGCAACGTTAGTATCGCTAACGATGACCGCTTTACTTGCCTTGGGTACGAGGGCAGCAACCTTCGCCCCAATAGTTGGCAACAAGCCAGCACCAATTTCTATATCATAAGCATGTTTTCCTAAATCAACATGAATCTTCTCCATTAGTAGAGTTCCTTTCTTCTGGCAGCAGCAACACGCATCATGTCCTTCATCTGCTCGCCATCACCTGCACGCAAAGCCTTGCGCCACAGGTCAAGCTGTTCAATATATTTATCAATTTCGTCGGCAACCTTTTCCTTATTGGCAAGGAACAAGCTGCACCACAGTTCCGGGTTAATATCCGCAACGCGGGAGCCATCCTTAAAGCTGCCAGCCACGAAAAATTTAGTTTTATCATTATAGGAAATGC
>CALCUU010000144.1 GCA_937906915.1 uncultured Phascolarctobacterium sp.
CGGCGAAATCACTGATATTGTTGGTATTGGTATGATTATTGCAGCGTTCTTCTGGCAAAAAACTAATAAGAACAAAGGTCCCATTACTCAACAAAATAAATAAGCAATAACGTAAAAAACGCGGGCAGCTAAGCTGCTCGCGTTCTTTTATATGTAGGGGTCATTGTTTTTGCTGTTTAGGTCAATGCGTCCACATTTACGTTCGTAATCATCTACAACCCATTTAAGAATTTGCTCAATCTCTTTATTTAAGGAGCGACCATTATTCTTAGCAATGAACTTCATCTTTTCCATGATTACAGGGTGGATACGCAGGCTAAAACGTGCTTCGTCCATAAAAATCTCTCCTTTTGACATCATTACAATGTTACATTACTACCAACATTATAATTCTTGAACCTTTTTTACGCAAGTATTCACAGTAAATTTAAGGTTTTATGGTGAAGAATATGTTAAAATAAACAGGACAGTAAATTTTCGGAGGTTATTATGCGATTAGAAATAAATAAAATTTATCACGGCTTCAAGGTACTGCAAGCCGAATATGTTGAAGAAGTACATAGTGATGTACATTTGTTAGAGCACATCAAAAGTGGTGCACACCTTTTGTATTTAGGTAATGACGATGATAATAAAGTATTTTCCATTGCTTTTAGAACTCCGTCTCGTGATGATACAGGTGTTGCTCATATTTTAGAACACTCTGCTTTATGTGGTTCTCGTAAGTACCATTTGAAGGAGCCCTTTGTAGAATTGGTAAAGGGTTCTTTGAACACCTTCCTCAACGCAATGACTTATCCTGATAAGACCATGTACCCCGTTGCCAGTCGTAATGATAAGGACTTCCGTAATCTTATGGACGTTTACCTTGATGCGGTGTTCTATCCTTTGATTTATGAAAACAAATTCACCCTGCGTCAAGAAGGTTGGCATTATAACCTTGCAAATGTAGATGATGAACTTACTTACAACGGTGTAGTATATAACGAAATGAAGGGTGTGTATTCTTCACCTGATGCTTTTTTAGAAAACGAAGCGTTAAAGGCATTGTTCCCTGATAGTCCGTATCGTTTTGAATCCGGTGGTTATCCGGAAGCAATTCCTCAGCTTACCCAAGAAATGTTTGAAGACTTCCATAAAACCTATTATAGCCCTGAAAACTCCTACATTTATTTGTATGGTGATATGGATATCGAAGCTGATTTGGCATACTTAAATGAAGAGTATCTTTCCAAATTCACTAAGACTGGTAAGGTTGATTCTGAAATTCCCATGCAGCCTGCTTATGCTAAGACTAAGGAAGTAGAAGCTTACTATCCCGTTGACGCAGGGGAAGACTGCACTGCTAAAACCTATCACGAGCTTTCTATCGTAGTAGGTACTGCGACTGACGTTAAAACCTCTATGGCATTACGCTTATTGGAAGGCGTGCTTTTAGAATCTGAATCTTCTCCCTTGCGTAGAGCTCTTATCAGCGCAGGAGTAGGGCAGAACATTAGCGGTAGCTACGTTGGTAGCCTTTTGCAGCCTATCTTTAGCATTAAGGCTTCCGGTAGCGAACCTGAACTTCGTGATAAATTCATCAGTGTAATTTATAAGACACTGCAGGATATCACCATCAACGGTTTGGATAAAAAGCTCCTTGAAGCATCTCTTAACTCCACTGAATTTAAAATGCGTGAGTCCGATTTTGGTGCATATCCCAAAGGATTGATTTATGGCATTGGCGTTATGGATAACTGGCTCTACGGTGGTAATCCATTTGAAGGCCTCCGTTATAACAAAATGCTGAAAGAATTGCGCGAAGGTCTTAACACTCGTTACTATGAGCAGCTTATTGAAGGTTATCTGCTTGATAATAGTCATAAAGTAATTGTTTCCTTGTTACCGAAGCCTGGTAAGGAAGAAGAAGACCGTGCTCGTGAAGCAGAAGCAATGGCTAAAATCAAAGCCTCCATGTCTAAAGAAGAACTGGAAGTTTACGCAGCAGATTGTGCTGAACTGCATCGTCGTCAAGCTGAGCCTGATAGCCCTGAAGATTTGGCTTCTATTCCCATCTTGAAGCGCAGTGATATTCGCAGAGAGATTGAAAAATTTGAGGTACGCGAAGAAAAAATTGGCAACAATACCTTGCTTTACGTTCCTGCTGTTACCAATAAGATTGCTTATCTCAACTGGTATTTTGATATCAGTGGTATTGAAGGTAAGCTTTTGCCTTACTGCTATTTGCTGACAGACATCTTAGGCAAATTCAATACCAAGCGTTATACCTACGAAGAAATAGCTACCAATAGCATTATGTACACCGGTGGTATTGTCTTTAATGTCCGTGCCTTGTCCGACACAGACGATGCTGATAAATATAGAATTAGCTTCTCCTTGAAGGCTAAGTCCTTAATGGAAAACCTGCCCAAGCTTTTTGACATTCTTCAAGCCGTTGCCTTGGAAAGTGATTTAAGTGATGTTAAACGTTTCCAAGAACTGCTTGCCGAAGTTAAGACTGATTGGGACGGAAGCTTCTTCAATCGTGGACAAGCAGTGGCAATTTCTCGCCTGTACTCCTACTGCAGTGCTGCTGCCCGTGTAAATGAGCAAGACCAATTTACTTATTACCAATTTCTCAAGGATTTGGTA
>CALCUU010000145.1 GCA_937906915.1 uncultured Phascolarctobacterium sp.
ACGTTGTACCTTGCTCTTTTATGTAGTGCAGTATTTTACTTTGCTGGCTTTGCCACAACCCATTGCTTCCAGTTCGCCCCTTTGGCAAAGCGGATGGCGTCGAACCACATATAGAAGAATTTTTCTGCAGGGACAACGGTGTAGCCGTCTTGCAGGTGGTCTGCTTTATCGAAAGGGTCTGCGAGGATTAGCACGTCGTCGCCTGTGTTGGCAGTGTTCATTGTGTCGTAGCCAATGATGATGCGCCAGTGACCGCCCCATTCAACATTTTCAACCATAATGGGAGTGTTGGCGTTGAGATGACCTTGCACAAAATTTAAAAACTCTGTGTAGGTTTTAGGGGAATCCGTATCAGCGGAGCTGGTTGCGTTCCAACCAAGGTCTTTAAAATAGCCACGCAAGCCTTTGGTGGTGGTGCCGTTGTAGCGATTGCACTTCATCAATTTGGCAGCTTCCAGTTCGGAGTGGAGAGGCTTGCCTAAAAAATGGTCTACAACCATATTGGCAACAACAGGACCACAGGTGTACATAGTGGTTTGCTGGTAGGTGGTAAATTTAGGCAGGAGGGTGAGGTGTTCGTTGCTAACCATATTGTAGAAGTCGTTCTGGGTGAAGTAGGGGGAGGCGTTTACGTCGTTGGTAATGTCAAAACGGGCAACGCTTCCGTCGGTGATGACTACTTCTTTTGCGTAGGCAAAGGCGCTAGTGAAACAAAGAAGTGTTGTCATCAGTAATGTGAGGTATATTTTAAGCTTAGTCATAACAGTTTCCTCTCTTGATGTTTGCTATGAATATATTTTATCAAAAACATAAGTGATGCTCAAATAAAATTGGCAGGGTAATTTAGCCAGCAACAACAAAGGCTCCGCAAATGCGGAGCCTCTACTTGTTTTAGTTAGTATTTTGTTATTTGTCAAATTTTTCCGGGAAGAAGATTTCCAGTGTTTCGTCGTCAACGGTTTTGCCGAAGCTGTTGCCAATGAGGAAGAACACCAAGGACAAGCCAATACCGATTACGATTTGGTGCAGGTCCATAACTTTAATCTTCATAGCCATACTACCACAGTACACCAGTACACCGCCAACCATAGCAGCGATAGCGCCGTTTTTATTTGCTTTGTACCAGAACAAGCCGAAGATAAGTACCCAGAAGAAGGCAGTTTGCAAACCGCCGAAGGCAAACATATTGATAATCCAGATTACGCTAGGCGGGGTAATGGCAATTACATAAACGAATAAGCCCAAGATTACGGTAGCTGCCAAGCTCAGCTTACGAACGCTGTCGTTGGCAAGCTCTTTGCCTTGGCTAGCCAAGTGGTTCATATACACGTCCTTGATAATAGAAGAGGACGCTGCCAAAAGCAGGGAAGATACTGTAGAGATGGTTGCAGCAATCGGACCAATGATGGTTACGCCAGCCCAGAAGGGGCTCATGCTGCTAACGATGGTGCGCGGAGTAATATTATCTACGCTGCCACCATAGCTTGCCAAGTCACCGGTGAGAATGCCTTTGCTAAGAACACCAATTACAGTTGCTACCAAGGTCATAGCGCCGATAACGATAGTACCGATAACGATTGCCCTGTGGAGAGCTTGAGTGTTCTTGAAGCTGATGCCACGGACAACGGATTGGGGCAGTGCCAAGGTACAGATACCAACCAGCAACCATTGGCTGATGTAAAGGGACATAGGCATTTTGCCACGGGAGAGAGGCTCCAGCATATCAGGATGGTTAGTGCTGATGTGCTTCATAATATTGTCGAAGCCGCCACCAGTTTCCATCATGGCACCAAAGAGCAGGCACATACCTACAATCATTGCGATTGCACAGAAGGAGTCGGTGATGGCAACGCCTTTGAAACCACCAATGGTGGTATAGAAAACTACGATTAAACCAAAGAGGCTAAGACCAGTTAAGTAGGAGTAGCCTGTAACTGCTTCAAAGAGTTTAGCTGCGCCTACAAATTGTGCAACCATTGTTGCACAGAAGAAGCCTACGATTACGATGGCTGCGAAGTTAGCCAAGAAGTTGGATTTATAACGTGCGCGCAGTACGTCAATGACGGTTACTGCGTCAATCCTGCGGGCGATGAGGGCAATTTTTTTACCGAATACGCCCAGCACCAAGAAGATTACTACAACTTGGACGATTGCCATGTATAACCAGCCGTAGCCAATTATCCACGCCATACCGGGACCACCTACAAAGGTACTAACGCTACTGTAGGTAGCAGCCGTTGTCATCGCCAGTACGAAGCCACCAAGGGTACGCCCGCCGATGAAGTAGTCCTTGGCAAAATTCTTTTGACGGTCATCTGCCGAGGCTTTTTGTACATAAACGCTTATGCCAAGCATAAGCACAAGGAATGCTAAAACGGGGAGAAGATTTAAAATGCTGCTCATTTGGTTTCCTCCTCATCGTCTAAGTCAAAGTCTACAAAGACATATCTGGTGAGGAACAGGGTTACCAGAATCGCAAAGATCCAAGTTCCCAGACAACCTCCCCACACCCACAGAGGAGTATGTAAATAAGAGACATCTACATCTGCAAGGCCAAAGCCTGCAACCCACCAAAATGCTATAACAGCGACGGTGGCAAGAACGGTTGCCTTCGCTTCGCGGTTAGCTTGGCGGAATTTTTCGCTTCTTTTCATTGTGAAAAAAGCTCCCTTCAAAAGTGTACACGGTGCGTAGCACTCGCGTCGCTTTTATTTTGACACACTTTAGAAGAATACGCAATATTTTTGTGTTATAATATAAGCCGTGAAAGGTGATTTTATATGTATAATTTATTTACGCAATGGATAACATTAACTGTAATATGTTTCCTTGCGAATTACACATTTAATTTCATAGAGGTAGTAACCTTGGGTGGACTTGTGGCAGGCTCCTTCCTTTTAGGGGCGTGGGCAACCTTGGTGGAGCGCTTGGCGAAAGGTCTTCCTAATTTTACAGGCAAGGCTGCCGTGTGCGCAGGCGTTCTTTTAGGAGCGCAAGCCTTAGAAATTGTACTACCCGGTTATAAAGTAGAAGCTTCGGGGGCTGTGGTGATGTTCCTCATAATTTACAGCGCCCTTGCCATATTTATAGGAAAACTTTTGAATGAGAGGTATAGTAATGCAAATTAAATTGATTGCCAGTGATATGGACGATACTTTATTGAATTGTGAGCACAAAATTTCTGAACGTAATGCTAAAGCTATTCAAAGTGCTATTGATAAGGGCGTAATTTTTATGCTCGCTACGGGCAGAATGTACTGCTCTGCTCGTCCTCACGCCCTCAATTTGGGCTTGGACGTTCCCCTTGTAACCTACAACGGCGCCTTGGTTAAAGGCAGTAAGAGTGGCGAAGTGTTCTACGAGCACAAGCTGAACTACGATACTGCCTTAGAAGTGCTTGCTTACTGCAAGGAGCATAAGTATTACGCACAGGTTTATATCGGCGACGACATTCTTGTAGATAAAAAGGGTAAGTGGTCCGATATGTATTCCTTCATTATTGGCGTGCCTATTACTGAAATTGGGGAAGAGCTTTATGAAATTAAGGAAGCACCCTACAAAATCTTGGTAATGACGGAAACAGAAGACTTCCAACCTGCGTGGAATGCCTTTGCAGAAAAATTTGCAGGTAAATTGGTTGTTACCAGCTCCAGAGACAACTTCCTTGAGCTGATGGAACCGGGCGTTAATAAATGGGAAGCAGTTAAATCCGTAGCGGAAAGCTACAATATTAAACCGGAAGAGGTTATGTGCATTGGCGACTCTAACAATGACCTTGCCATGATTAAGAACGCAGGCATTGGTGTTGCTGTGGGTAATGCTAAGGATAGCGTTAAGGCGCAGGCAAAAATTGTTACTGCCTCCAATGATGATGACGGCGTTGCTCTTGTTGTCGAAGCAATTTTGACTCAACAGGTGACTGTTCCCGAAGAATAAAGGTAGATTATGGCGATTATTCCTATTTTTATCCCCCACGCAGGCTGTCCCCACCAATGCGTTTTTTGCAACCAAAAGACCATTAGCGGGCAAAAGACTGCTGCCGTGGAGGGTGCTAAGGAACAAATAAATAAATGGTTAGAATGGGTGAAGCCTTCTGCGGAAAACGAAGCTGCCTTTTACGGTGGCTCCTTTACCGGGTTAGACCTTGCCTTGCAAAAGGAACTGCTTGCCTTGACGGACGAACTGCTTAACCGTAAGGTGATTGGTAGCGTGCGCCTATCCACCCGTCCGGATTACATTGACGAGGAGCGTTTAGAACTGCTTCGTGCTCACGGGGTAAAGCTGGTGGAGCTGGGAGTGCAGTCCTTAGACGATAGCGTTCTTCAAAAGGCAGAGCGTGGTCACACAGCAGAGCAGGTTACAGAAGCGGTTGCCCTTTTGAAAAGCTACGGCTTCAAGGTTGGCGTACAGCTGATGGTTGGTATGCCTGGTCAAGATTTTGCTAGCGTCAAGGCTACGGTGGAGCAAGTCCTTGCCTTACAGCCAGACATTGCTCGCATTTATCCCTTGCTTGTAATTAAGGGGACGCCCCTTGCCAAAAGCTACGAGGCTGGCGAATTTGTACCCCTTACTTTAGAAGAAGCAGTGCGTCAAGCTGCCTACGTGTACCAGCATTTGTCC
>CALCUU010000146.1 GCA_937906915.1 uncultured Phascolarctobacterium sp.
CAAGCATTATAGCTTCAGCAGATTATCCCTGACAACAAGCCTCACAAAGCTCATTTAACTGGTCAGTTCCAACAATTCCCAGTTTATCCCGTATGCCGTCATAAGTAATGTGCTTGTCAGAAAATGCTGCAACTTGGTCAAACAAAGTATAAGCATCACGGAAACTTCCTGTGGATTCTCGAGCAATCCAATAAAGAGCTTCATCATCAGCTTCTATGCCAATTTCCTCGGCAGCCTTTGCTAAAACTCCCTTAATTTGCTCAGTTGACCCAAGTCTAAAGTGAAATTGCTGACATCGACTTTTGATAGTTGCCGGAACCTTATGAAGCTCAGTTGTTGCAAAAATAAAAATCACATAATGAGGTGGCTCTTCAATAGTTTTTAACAAAGCGTTAAAAGCACTTGTAGAAAGCATGTGAACTTCGTCTATGATATAGATTTTGTACTTGCTAGAGTTTGGTGGAAAAAGCACTTCATCCTTAATTTGGCGAACATCATTTACACTAGTATTTGAAGCACCGTCAATTTCAATAACGTCCATAGAAGCGCCTGCTGCGATACGCTCACAGTTAAGGCACTCGCCACAGGGATGAGCAGTCGGTCCCTTATCGCAGTTAAGCGCCTTGGCTAAAATGCGCGCCGTACTGGTCTTGCCTGTACCGCGAGGTCCTGTAAACAAATAAGCGTGGGCAATTCTGCCACTTGCCAAAGCATTGGACAAAGCAGTTTTAACAGCGTGCTGTCCAACAAGAGTATCAAAATCCTGGGGACGCCATCTGCGGTATAACGCTACATAAGCCATAAAGGGACGCTCCTTTCGTGAAGTCTTCTAATCTTTATAATTATATTATAAACGCCAGAAAAAGAAAAGCACTGACTTTTCCAAAGTCAGCGCATAAAAAATTCTCTGCACAATCGTGAGACCGGGCACCCCTGCGGCACATGATAGTATCCGCTTAAGGCTGCTACCTTCCGATCCTGACCTGGTTCACGGGCTACCATTGCGCAGGACCCGACCCCACGATTCTACAGAGAATTAAAAAAGCCGCAATCGCGGCACGTTTTTAAGTGGCGGAGAGAGAGGGATTCGAACCCTCGGTACGCTTATCACGTACACACGCTTTCCAGGCGTGCACCTTCAACCGCTCGGTCATCTCTCCAAGGTTGAAAACTTTAAACAATTTTCAATTTTGTGCCAGTACATACGTACTTGCAGTAAAACAACTGCAAGTAGTATTATACTGGCTTTTATTTTTTAAGTCAAGCCTTTTTTACAAAAAATGTTAAAAAATTAACATCAATCATCTAAAGCATCTTCTGCCGGCAGCAGAAGGATACCGCAAGTAGAATTGAGCACCACGTTTTGCGCAGTACTGCCCATTACCAAGCCTTTCACAAGACCTGCGCCTGTTTTGGAAATGATGATAAGATTTGCGTGCTCTTGACGGGCAAGATGCACAATCTCTTTAGAAGCAGCGCCACGACCAATACGGAAATCTGCGTCAATGCCAAAAATTTTCAGCTCATCAACCAGCTCTTGCAGGAACATACGGGCGTTGCCATATTTTTCCCTATAATCTTCCTTACTACGGAAGCGTTCAATAACGTGGACAAAGATTACGTTACCAACAAATTCACGCAAGCCGCGTACTACGTTGAGGGCAGCCAAGGATTTTTTAGAAAAATCTGTGGGAATAAGAATGGTGTCTAAAAGCTTGGACGCATCTACGCCGTCGTCCTTGCTAATGAACAGAGGCAAAGTTGTCGCACGTGCCAAGTCAAAGGTGGTGCTACCCATAAGGGTGCTTTTCAAAAAGCCTTTGCCGTGGGATGCAACCATCAGCAAATCAGCCTCGTGTTCTTCGCCAGCATCACAAATTGCTTCAAAGGGTTCATCACCAACGGGAGTAATAAGTTTTACTTCTTCGTAGCCTGCCTGCTCTAAATCATTCTTATACCCTTCCAAACGACTATTAACTTTTTTATAGTTACTACCGTCAGGGTCGGCGTCATCGTCGTCATCAAAAACGTGCGCCAAAACCACTTCAGTTTCCGTGTCGGGGCAAAGGCTGAACAGACACTCGGTAAGATTATCGGACTGGGGCGTTAAATCGGTCGCCAGCAGTACCTTTGCGAATGTACTCATCTAAATGCTCCTTATATTACCTATTTTTACAAATGCGTCAGATGGTGCTTATCACGCATTTAAACGTTAAATACTTTACCAGGATTGAGAATATTATTAGGATCCATTGCGCGTTTAATGGTGCGCATAATCTCCAGCTCTACAGGGTCAGTGTAGGTTTCCATTGCAGTAACCTTTTTGGCACCAATGCCGTGCTCACCGCTAATGCGTCCACCAAGACTGTAAACGTAAGCGTAAGCCTCTTTATGGAAGCGTTCCAATTCATCTTCCCACTCTTCGTCGCTCATATCGCATTTGAGAATTTGGAAGTGCAGGTTGCCGTCCCCTGCGTGGGCAAGGCACAGCAGTTTAAAGCTGTAGCCTTTAGCAACTTCTTGGAGATGCTCAATGCAATCAGCAATTTTATCTACGGGAACAACAAGGTCATCAGAGGTGCTTACCTTACTCAAAAGGCGTGCGCCTTCCAAGCAGTTACGACGTACTCTCCATACGCGCTCATCAGCTTCCAGAACATCGGTCGCTCCACATTGGGTGCAAATTTCGTCCAGCTGTTCCATCTTCATGTCCAGCTCGTCTTCGTTGAAGGTTTCTACGGTTACGATAACGTAGCTACCATCTTCGTAGTGAGGCAGGCGGGTTTCAGTAAAATCACTTGCGGCACGGACGAAGCCATTGTCCATAAATTCAATACTGGTAGGATTAAGACCTGCCTTAATCAAATTGGGAACAAGGTCTACTGCTTGCTTCACGTCAGTAAATACTGCGAGAATATCAATTTTGTAGGGGCACAGGGGCAAAAGCTTTAAAGTTGCCTTGGTGATGATGCCCAAGGTGCCTTCACTACCCATTACCAGTTGGTCAAGGCAGTAGCCAGTGCTACATTTTTTCAGGCGATTACCCAGCTCAGTAATTTCGCCGGTAGGGGTAACTACTTCAATGCTATATACTTGGTGGCGGGTAGTGCCGTAACGTACAGCCTTGTTGCCACCTGCGTTAGTAGCAATGTTACCGCCAATCAAGCAGCTATCTGCACTGCAAGGGTCGCCTGCGTAGAGGAAGCCTGCTTCGTTAGCCATCTTTTGAATTTCGATAGTGCGAGCGCCAGCTTCAACTACCATATACATAGCTTCGGTGTTCATTTCAATAATCTTGTCCATACGCTCCAACAGCAGAACGATACCGCCGTGAACGGGCACCGCACCACAGGAAACACTGGTTCCTGCACTACGGGGAGTTACGGGCACAAGATATTTATTGGCAATTTTCATAACCTCTGCTACTTCTTCAGTGCTACCGGGCAGTACAACTACTTCCGGCAGATGGTGGTAGCGAGGGTCAGTTTCTTCATCAGTTTTGTAACGGTCTAAAGTTTCTTCGTCAATTTTTACATTCTCAGCGCCAAGAGCTTCACGCAGGGCATTGAGCACTTCTTCTGTTACAGGATTGTAAGCAGTCATTTTTATCACCTTACATATTAAAAATCTTACCAGGATTCAGAATCAAATTCGGATCCCAAGCAAGCTTAATCTTTTTCATCAAATCAAGTTCAGCAG
>CALCUU010000147.1 GCA_937906915.1 uncultured Phascolarctobacterium sp.
CTGGCGCTGAAAGAAGAATTGATTGCAAAAGGCGTAGAGTTCTCCTCTGATACTGACACCGAAGTTGTTGCTCACCTGATGGCAGATCTTTTTGACGGCGATATGGAAAGCACCGTTAAAAAAGTTTTGAAGGTTATCAAAGGCTCTTACTCCTTGGTATTTATGTGCGAAGCAGAGCAAGACAAAATCATCTGCACCAAAAAAGATAACCCCTTGGTTATTGGCTTGGGTGAAGGTGAAAACTTTATCGCTTCCGACATCCCTGCAATCATCAACCACACCCGTCGCACCTTTATCATGAGCGATGGCGAAATCGCTACCGTTACTAAAGACGGCGTATGGGTTCAAGATATTGAAGGCACTCCCATTAACAAAAAAGTATTTGAAGTAAATTGGAATGCAGAAGCTGCAGAAAAAGGTGGCTTTGAACATTTCATGCTGAAAGAAATTTACGAACAACCTAAAGCAATGCGTGACACCATGACCGGTCGCGTAAACGCTGAAGAAAAAACTATTACCTTCCCGGAACTGAACTGGACCAGTGAAGAACTGCAAGGCATTAACAAAATCTTCATCGTAGCTTGCGGTACTGCTTATCATGCAGGCATTGTTGGTAAATATTATCTGGAACAATTGGCACGTGTACCCGTTGAGGTAGATATTGCCAGCGAATTCCGTTATCGTAGTCCCTTGGTTGATGGCAATAGCTTGTGCATCGTTATCAGCCAATCCGGTGAAACCAGTGACACCTTGGCAGCGCTTCGTGAATCTAAACGTCTTGGCGCTAGAACCTTGGGCGTAACCAATGTTGTTGGTTCTTCCGTTGCTCGTGAAGCAGACCAAGTAATTTACACCTATGCAGGTCCTGAAATTGCAGTTGCTTCCACCAAAGCATATACCACTCAGCTTTTGGCAATGCTGATGCTTGCTATCTATGTTGGTCGTTTGCGTGGTAGTTTGGCAGAAGAACAAGCTAAAGAATTGGTTGGCGGTTTGGCTTCCATTCCGGAACAAATCCACAAAATGCTGGAAGACGTTGACCAAATTAAAGTATTCGCTCGTGAATATGGTAGCTGTGAAGATGCCTTCTTCCTCGGTCGTAGCCTTGACTACGCTGTAGCTCTTGAAGGTGCGCTCAAGCTGAAAGAAATTTCTTACATTCACGCAGAAGCTTATGCAGCTGGCGAATTGAAGCACGGTACTTTGGCTCTTATCGTAAGTGGTGTACCTGTAATCGTACTTGCTACCCAAGAAGATGTTTACGACAAAACCGTAAGCAATCTCCAAGAAGTTAAAGCTCGTGAAGCTGTAGTAATCGCAATTGGTTTTGAAGGCGATACTTCTTTGGCTAAGTATGCAGACCACGTAATTTACATTCCTAAAACTGGTAAATACCACGCACCTCTCTTGGCAGTACTGCCCTTGCAACTCTTGTCCTACTATGCAGCGTTGACTAGAGGCTGTGATGTGGATAAACCGAGAAACTTGGCTAAGAGCGTTACTGTAGAGTAAACGCTTGATAAGCACCGTCTAACGAGTTTAGATGATATGCAATTAAATTTAAAACCCTCTCACTAATAATGTGGGAGGGTTAATTTATAGGAGTGATTCTAATGTTAAATAAAGCAAGATTGATTGATGAGTTTATTGAGTTGGTAAGCGTGCCCTGTCCCAGCAAGGGTGAAAAAGAGGTAGCGGAGCTTATAATGAGTAAGCTCCGTGCCATGGGCATTGAGCCTGAGATGGATAAGGCGTATGAAAAAACTGGTGGTAATTGCGGTAACGTGTGGGCGTATATCAAAGGCAATGTTCCTACTGCTCCCGTACTTTTCTTTGAAGCACATATGGATAGCGTTGCTCCCACCACTGGTACCAAAGTAATCCGTAAGGATGGCGTACTGTACAGCGATGGCACTACTACACTGGGCGGTGATGACAAGGTTGGCGTTGCTGCAATGCTGGAAGTTGTCCGTGCTCTCAAAGAAGACGGCGCAAACCACGGGGATATACAGCTGTGCTTCACCGTTAGCGAGGAGATTGGTTGCCTTGGCGTGGTGAATATGGACAAAAGCTGGATTAAAGCAGATTTTGGCTACTGCCTTGACATTGGTGGCGACATTGGCGAAATTACCTACGCTGCTCCTAAACTGTACGATATTTATGTGACTGTAACAGGCAAGGCTGCTCACGCAGGTATTGCTCCCGAAGAAGGGGTAAACGCTATAATGCTTGCGGCAGATGCTTTGAGCAAGTTGCCTGCCTACGGACGTATCGATAAAGAAACTACCTTCAACGTTGGTATGTTCAATGGTGGTATTGGTACTAACATTGTTTGTCCGGAAGTCAAGTTCGTAATTGATATGCGTTCTTTGAATGTAGAGGGTTTGGAGAAATTAAAGGACGATACCATTAAAATTATTACTGACGTTGTGACTAGCCAAGGTGGTAAGGTTGAGTTTGATG
>CALCUU010000148.1 GCA_937906915.1 uncultured Phascolarctobacterium sp.
TAGTAAGAAGTTTTCAATTCAGGGAAGAGTATTTGATTTTGAGAAGGAACATCTCAATTTAGAGAAGAGCATTTTATTTTAGAATGGAGCAATTAATTTAGAAAAGATTTATAAAAAACGGGAAATAGACAAGAAAAAGACACATCTGCTTGCTATGATTAACTTAACCTAAAGGAATAGTTATTGTATAATATACTTAGAAGATTTTAATGTAAATGAGGGATGAATTATGATGAACTTCATTAATCGTAACAAATATGCTCTGGCGTTTTGTGCATTGCTGCTTGCTGGTGGTTATGGTGGCTACCAATATTATGTAAGCACTCAGACCCCCGTTGAAACCATTAAGACTGGCGTTGTAGAACGTGGCAATTTAGTGGAAACCATTTCTGCAACTGGCGCATTGAGCGCTGTAAATAATGTAGATATCAGCTCCAAAATTACCGGACGTATCGTGGAAGTATTAGTTGAAGAAAACCAACACGTTAACGCAGGCGATGTACTGGTTCGCCTGGACGACACTGCTTTGGTTGCAACTATGAACCAAATGAAGGCGAAGCTGGATAATGCGGAAGCTAATTACTATCGCTATCAAACTCTTGTAAATAGCGGTGCGGTTTCCCGTTTTGAATACGACAACATCTACGCTGATTACTTGGTAGCAAAAACCAATTATGATAAGGCAGCTTCTGATGTGCAAGATACCATTATCAAAACTCCCATTGATGGTTACATCATTGGTGAACCTACTCCCGTAGGTCAAACCATTAGCTCCGGTATTAGTGAGCCCCAAGTAATTATGTCCGTTGCTACTTTGGACGATATGCAAATTGAAGCAATGGTTGACGAATCTGACATTGGTCAGGTTAAAGTTGGACAACGCGTTAAATTTACTGTTGACGCTTACCCCAACGAAACCTTTAGCGGTAAGGTACGCCTTATCTCCCGCAAGGCAGAGACTGAAAATAACGTAATTTACTATAAAGTTTATGTAGACGTTGATGAATCTAAAGGTAAGCTGCTGCCTACCATGACTGCTCGTGCTGACTTTATCATTGCCGAAGCTGATAATGTATTGATGGTTCCGTTGAACTGCGTTTATGCTGATGGCAAGCGTCGCTTTGTTAAGGTTTACAACACCAAGACTAAAGAGAGCAGGGAAGTTGACGTTAAGCTTGGCTTGAGCAACGACAGTGAAATTGTTGTTGAAACCAATGCGCTGCAACCGGGCGAAGTTTTGCTGGTGCGTAAGGCTGTGGCAAAACAAACTGGTGTAAGAGCCGGTGGCGGAATGATGCGCGCCCACTAAAAAGGATGTGACTTTATGAGCACCTTGATTGAATTAAAAGATATTATGAAAACCTACGTCATGGGTGACAGCGTGGTGCACGCTCTTAACCACGTGGACGTAAAAATAGATTATGGCGAGTTCACTTCCATTATGGGTGCGTCCGGTAGTGGTAAATCTACTATGATGAACATCTTGGGCTGCTTGGATAGACCTACCTCCGGCGAGTACTTTTTAGATGGCAAGGAGATTGCCGGCTACAATGATGACGAGCTGGCGCACACCCGTAATGCGAAAATTGGCTTCGTGTTCCAAAACTTTAACCTGCTTTCTAAATTGACTGCTCAGGCTAACGTGGCGTTGCCCTTGATTTACGCAGGTGTTGGCGAAGAAGAACGTATGGAACGTGCCAAGAAAGCTTTGGAAGCTGTAGGCTTAGGCGACCGCTTGGACCATAAGCCTATGGAAATGAGTGGTGGTCAACGCCAACGTGTTGCCATCGCCAGAGCTTTGATTAACGACCCGCCCGTTATTATGGCGGACGAACCCACTGGTAACTTGGATACCAAATCCAGTTACGAGATTATGGATATTTTTAAGAAGATGAATGAGCAAGGCAAGACAGTAATCATGGTAACCCATGAACCTGATATTGCAGCTTATACCAAACGTATTATAGTAATGCGGGACGGTAAGATTGTGAGTGACGAAAGGAGGTAGCCTTATGTTTAACGAATCCATTAAAATGGCTTTAGACGGAATGGTTTCTAATAAGCTACGTACCTTTTTAACCTTATTGGGTATCATCATCGGTGTTGGTGCCGTAATTGCCATGGTTAGCTTGGGCTTTGGTGTTAAGGAAAACATCAAGGACAATATCTCTAAATTAGGTAGTACCCTGCTGATGGTTTCTTCCGGCGGTCGTACTGCTAGCGGTGCCCGCTTGGCTGCAGGTGAGGGCGCACGCTTGACTTTTGAAGACATGGAAGCCATTGCGAAGCAAG
>CALCUU010000149.1 GCA_937906915.1 uncultured Phascolarctobacterium sp.
TCCTTGCGAAAATAGTGCTTTAAATTCTATTTACTTCTATCAATTACTGCAACCTTGCGTTCTTCCCAGAAGTTGTATTGAATGGTAGTGCAATGAGCATATTTTTCGTAGCGCGCCTTGGCATCTTCAATGGCAGCAGCTTCTGCCAAATCTTTAAGGCAGGCATCGTTTACAGGATAATATTTGTAGGCTTCAGCAATAAGGTCTGCGCCTTTAGCGTAGTCCTCTGCCTTAGCAGCTTGCTTTGCCAAATAGATATTAGCGTAGTAACGATAAGGGTTCTTGCCAAAATTATCTTTTTCTTCTTCCAGCATTGCTTCTGCTTTGGCAATGGCTTTATCAGTTTCACCAATTTCTTCCATCAATTCAAGACTGCGGTGCCACACGCCACCTTTATCCGCACTGCGGAAGGGATGCTTGTAGGCACGGGAAATTTGATGAGCATGACCAAGGTAAGTAATGGCAACAGGCACGTTACCCATAACCTTGTAAATAATTTCTGCAATGTCACGCAGGCACAGCACCATATGTTCTGCTTCGCTAAGACCTTTTTCCGGAACGTCTTGCAGATTAGGTTTAATATCTTTAACAGTTAAAAGCACTGCGATTGCACCTTCGATATCGTCTAAAACGTACAGCATACGTCCAACAATACTACGGCAACGCCAGTCATCATAATCTTTAATCATTCCTTCGGGAACTGGGTATTGACTATTAGCAACCTTTTTGACATAGGCTTTCCATTCTTGCATATCCATAAGAGTCACCTCAATCATTAGTAGTTTTCTATATTATAACAAAAAAGCACCGCACAAGCGATGCTTTTTTATTTTTGATGCATTACATTTTTCTTAGAGCATTTTGTTGAATATTTACGAGTATATTATTCTTTACCGGTCCAGCAATAAGTACATACCTTATCACGGTCAAGACCTATCGCTTCAAGCAGACCGTCTAAGCTTTGGTAGCCAAGAGAATCAAAGCCCATTTGTTCACAAATAGTCTTTAACAAGCATTTGCCTCTTTCGGTTCTGCAATCTGCATATTCGGCAATATGTTCTTTTCCTGCTTCGCCTTCTTTTTCTTGGATAATTCTTCTTGCAAGAAGATCCATTTCAGAATTGCTGCGAGAGAAGTTCAAATATTTGCAAGAGAACATAATCGGCGGGCACGCAGAACGCATATGTACTTCCTTAGCACCGGAGCGATACAGGAAATCTACGGTTTCACGCAGTTGAGTGCCACGAACGATGGAATCGTCAACAAGAAGCAGCTTCTTATCTTCAATAATTTCCGGAACAGGAATTTGCTTCATTTCTGCAATCAGATTACGCATTTCTTGATTAGACGGAGTAAAAGAACGTGCCCAAGTAGGGGTGTATTTAATGAAGGGGCGAGCAAAAGGCTTACCGGACATATTGGCATAGCCAATAGCGTGGGGTACACCGGAGTCAGGAACACCGGCAACATAATCCACATCAGGAACGCCATCCAGCAAATCCTCATCCCTAGCCATAATTTCGCCGTTCTTACAACGCATTACTTCTACATTTACGCCTTCATAATTGGAGTTAGGATAACCGTAGTATGTCCACATGAATGCGCAAACTCTCATTTTATCGCCAGGCTTGGATAATTGTTCTATTCCGTCGCCGTTAATTTTTACAATTTCACCGGGGCCAATATTATAGCACAGCTCGTAGCCAAGCTTTTGGCAAGCAAAAGATTCGATACAAGTGCAATAGCCTGTATCCTTCTTACCAACTACAACCGGCAATCTACCAACCTTATCACGAGCAACGATAAGAGAATCCGGTGTCATAATCAAAATTGTGCAAGAACCGTCAATAACTTCTTGTGCATAACGAATGCCATCAACAATATTGTCACATTGATTGATTAGCTTAGCAACTAATTCCGTAGAATTAACCTTGCCGCTGGACATCAACATAAATTGATGACCTTTTTGTATAAAAATTTTATCAACCAGTTCTTCTGCATTATTGATAATGCCAACCGTAGATATGGCAAAAAGTCCAAGATGGCTGCGTACCAAAAGGGGTTGCGGATCAGTATCAGAAATACAACCAATACCAACAGTACCGTTCATTGTTTCCAAATCGTTTTCAAACTTGGAACGGAACGGTGTGTTTTCAATGCTATGAATTTGGCGTTGATAACCAGTACCCTCCTCGTAAAATACAAGGCCACCGATTTTAGTTCCTAAATGTGAATGATAGTCAGTACCAAAAAATACATCATATTTGCAATTAGTGCTGGAAAATGCACCGAAAAATCCACCCATTTCTAACAATTCCTTTCAAACAGAAAAATTACAAAGTAGAGATAAGCTACGCTCATCCCTTTTCATTTTAATAATTTGGAACGTTAAAGCTAAGCTTACGAGGTTATTGTACCACAAACATCCAAAAGAAAAAAGACACTTGTAAATTTTTAGGACGCCCTCGCAATTATAAATCCAACCAAAAGAAAACTGCCAGCAAGCTAAAAGCTTACTGGCAAATTTTTCATTATTGCAATTTTTCTTTGAGCATTTTTTGAACCATGCCCGGGTTAGCTTTACCTTTGGATTTTTTCATGATTTGACCAACGAGGAAGCCAATAGCACGGTCTTTACCAGCTTTGAAGTCTGCAACGGATTGGGGATTTTCTGCAATTGCTTCTTCAACAAATTGCATGATTGCGCCTTCGTCGCTAACTTGTTCCAAGCCAAGTTCTTTTACGAGAGCTTTCGGAGATTTATCTTCTTTAAGCATTTCGGTAAATACTTTTTTAGCCAGTTTGCTGGAGAGCACGCCTTCTTTAGTCAGGTTAACCAGTTCTGCCAAGTTTGCAGGGCTAACTTTGAATTCAGAAATGCTGATGCCTTCGTTGTTCAGGTATGCGGATACATCGCCCAACAACCAGTTGGAAACGCCTTTTGCGTCTTTAGCAGTTTTAACTGCTTCGTCAAAGTATTCAGCCATAGCTTTGGTGGATACGATAATGGAAGCGTCGTATTTGGGCAAGCCGAATTGTTCCATCAAGCGAGCTTGACGTTGAGCAGGGAGTTCCGGCAGTTCTGCACGAACGCGTTCAATCCAAGCGTCGTCAATGATAACGGGAACAAGGTCAGCATCGGGGAAGTAACGGTAATCTTCTGCGGTTTCTTTGTTACGCATGGAAAGGGTTACGCCGTTAGCATCGTCCCAAGTACGGGTTTCTTGAATGAGGCGACCGCCATCTTCCAGAACTTCTTTTTGACGTTGCACTTCGTAGTCGATTGCACGAACCAATGCACGGAAGGAGTTAAGGTTTTTGATTTCGATACGGGTACCGAATTCGGTAGCGCCTTCGGGCATGATGGATACGTTAGCGTCGCAACGGAGGCTGCCTTCTTGCATTTTGCAGTCGCAAACGTCGGTGTATTCGAGAATTGCTTTCAAGTTTTCCAAGTAAGCGCGAGCTTCTTCAGCGCTACGCATATCAGGTTCAGAAACGATTTCAATCAGAGCTACGCCTGCACGGTTGTAGTCAACGCCGGAGAAATCGGAAGTGCTGATGGTTGCACCGCTGTGAACCAGTTTACCAGCGTCTTGTTCCATGTGAATGCGGGTTACGCCAATGCGTTTTTCTTCGCCATCAACGTTGATGTCGATGTGACCAGCCAAGCAGATGGGTTTATCCAATTGGGAGATTTGGTAGTTGGTGCACAGGTCAGGATAGAAATAGCTTTTGCGGTCGAATTTATTGTATTTTTGAATTTCGCAGTTTACAGCAAGACCAGCACGAATTGCGAATTCTACAACTTGTTTGTTCAATACGGGAAGGGTACCGGGCAAGCCCAAGCAGCCGGGGCAAACGTGGGTGTTAGGTACATTGGTGAATTCTGCAGAGCAGGTGCAGAATGCTTTAGATTTAGTTTTCAGCTCAGCATGAACTTCCAAGCCAATAACGGTAGTATATTTAGTCATTATTTGTTACCTCCTAACGGTGCCATAACTTTGTGGAAGTCAGTAGCTTGTTCAAAGGTATAAGCTGCTTTCAGAATGGTTGCTTCGTCAAGCACTTTACCAATCAATTGCATACCAACGGGCATACCATCAACAAAACCACAGGGAACGGTGATTGCGGGAAGGCCTGCCAAGTTAGCGGTAACGGTGGTGAAGTCCAGTTCATATTTAGCGAAAGCGTCCATTTCAGTGTTGTAAGCTTCTGCCAAAACAGGAGTGGTCGGGGTAAGGAGCACGTCGCATTGTTTGAAAGCTTCTTCAAAATCGTTGCGAATCAAAGTACGAACTTTCATTGCTCTTACATAGTAGTTTTCATAGTAGCCTTTGCTCAGTACGTGGGTACCAAACATCAAGCGCAGTTTAACTTCTTCGCCGAAGCCTTCGTCTCTGCTGCGAGCAGTCATTTCGGAAGCAGTTTGAGCTTCCATGTTGCGATAGCCATAACGAACGCCGTCATAACGAGCAAAGTTTGCACCAGCTTCGCCGTTAGCAACTACGTAGAAGGTTCTTACTGCATAAGCAGTGTGGGGCATGGAAACTTCAACGATTTCAGCGCCCATTGCTTTGTATTGTTCAATAGCTTTTTCAACTTCAGCTTTGATTTTTGCGTCAACGTTTTCACCAAAATATTCTTTGGGAACGCCAATGCGCAAGCCTTTAACGTCAGCTACCAAAGCTTTGGTGAAGTCCGGAGTTTCTACTTCCCAAGAAGTGGAGTCTCTGAAGTCTTTACCGCAGATAGCGTTAAGAACGGTAGCAGCGTCAGTTACGTCTTTGGTAACAGCGCCGATTTGGTCCATGGAAGAAGCATAAGCTGCAAGACCAAGGCGGGATACACGGCCATAGGTCGGTTTAATACCAACGCAACCAGCATAAGCAGCAGGTTGACGGAGGTCGCCGCTGGTATCAGATGCCAAAGCCCAGATAGCTTCGCCAGCAGCAACAGCAGCAGCAGTAGCGCAGCCACCGGTGGTGCAAGCCAAATTCCAGGGGTTATGAGCAGCGCCATAGAAGGAGTTGTCAGTGGTGTTGCCAATGGAGAATTCTGCCATGTTAGCTTTGCCCAGGAATACAGCGTCTTCTTTGCGCAGTTGTTCAGTAGCGTGTGCATCAAAAATGGTGCTTACGCCGTGCATCATTTTGGAAGCGCAGGAGGTAACTTGACCATTGATATTGATGTTGTCTTTGAAAACAACGGGAATGCCAGCCAAGGGAGCGATTGCTTCGCCAGCAGCAATTTTAGCGTCAACTTTTTCAGCTTGAGCAAGAGCTTCTTCTTTGCTCAAGGAAATGTAAGCATTAACCTTTTCGTCAACTTCTTCAATGCGAGCATATACTGCATTGGTAAGTTCAACAGCAGTGATTTCTTTATTTACGAGTTTTTCGTGCAGCTCATGTGCTGTATATTTAAATAAATCCACAGTAGTTCCTCCTTCTTATTCCATAACGCGCGGAACTTTGAAGCCGCCATTGTAAACAGCAGGAGCATCTTTCAATGCTACTTCTTGGGTTACGCCTTCAAGAGCAACGTCTTCACGGAATGCGTTGTAAATGGGCAGAATATAAGTGGTAGGTTCAACATTTTCGGTGTCGAGTTTTTGCAGTTCGTCAGCGTAGTCAAAAACTTTGTTGTAATGTTCCAGATAAGCATCCATTTCTGCTTCAGGAATAATTACTTTGGTAAGATCAGCGATGCGGAGAGCAATATCAGCTGTAACTTTCATTTTTTCACCTTCCTATAAAAAATATATTTAACTATCATTAATAACCGGTCTGTTCACAGACAATCCGATTTATTATATCACAAAATCTTCAGACTTGTGTACCCATTTTTTAAAACTTTCGTTCAAATAGCAATACTTCTCTTCCTTTTATATAGCATTTTTCTAAATCGAGAAGCTTTCTTCCATATTATAGTGCTCCTTTCCATTTCAGAAAGGAGCTTCCGTATTGGAATGCTCCTTCTCATTTTGAAAAACTACTTCTGAATTTGAAAACTTTCTTCCAATATAGAATGCTGCTTTTCAAAACTGAAGCTCTTAAAAATTTTATGTAATTGATAATAATTATTATTGACAATCTCCTAGAAGCATGCTATCATTAAAACAACGCAAGACCTCTACGAAAAAGAGGTCCCTATTAAAAAAGAAAAACTTAAATCTCAATAAAAAATTTACGGAGGGAATCTACTATGAAAAAATTTGTATGCCAAGTTTGCGGTTATGTTTATGAAGGTGAAGCAGCTCCGGCTTTCTGCCCCCAATGCAAAGTTCCTGCTTCCAAATTCACTGAAATGAAAGAAGAAATGGAATGGGCAGCTGAACACATCGTTGGTATCGCAGCTGACGCTCCGGAAGATATTAAAATGGACCTGCGCGCTAACTTCAACGGCGAATGCTCCGAAGTTGGTATGTACCTGGCAATGAGCCGCGTAGCTTTCCGTGAAGGCTATCCTGAAATTGGCCTGTACTGGGAAAAAGCAGCTTTTGAAGAAGCTGAACACGCTGCTAAATTCGCAGAACTCCTTGGCGAAGTTGTTACCCCGTCCACCAAAAAGAACCTGGAAATGCGTGTAGAAGCTGAAAACGGCGCAACCGCTGGTAAAGTTGACGTTGCTGACCGCGCAAGAGCACTTGGCCTCAACGCAATCGCAGACACCGTATACGAAATGGCTAAAGACGAAGCTCGTCACGGCAAAGCTTTCGAAGGCCTGCTGAAACGCTACTTCAAATAAGATTAAAAAATAAATAAAAAAACTAACAAAGACGCGGAGAAATTTCACAAAAATTTTTCCGTGTCTTTTATTTTTTGTCAATCTGTGGTAATATGACAGTAGATATGTGTCGCATTTGCAAACTGTTTATTTTTTGTACGAAGGCATCCCGTGTTATCTGCCGGTAGTACAAATTTAGCATCCTACGATGCGATATATTTAAAACCCGGTCGATAACCGGAAAATTTTTAAGGAGGTTTTTAGTAATGGCTAAAAAACTTGGTTTAGTAGTACTTATGCTCATGGTAGCAGCTACCATGCTGTTGGCTGGCTGCGGCGGCAAAAAAGAAGAAAAGAAAGCTGCTGCTCCGAAAGACGGCAAAAAAATTGTTGTTTACACCTCTATGAAAGAAGTTCTCATCAAAGGTATTGTTGACGGCTTCAAAAAAGCTAACCCTGGCATCGAAGTTGACTATCAATCCGCTGGCGCTGGCAAATTGATGGCTAAAATCGCTGCAGAACGTCAATCCGGCAAAATCCTCGCTGACGTTATCTGGACCTCTGAAGTTCCTGACTTCTACAAAATGAAAAAAGAAGGCATCTTGGCTACCTACAAGAGCCCCGTTGTTAAAGAAACCGTAAATCCGTTTAACGATTATGATGGTTCCTTCACCGCAGCTCGTCTCGGTACCCTGGGCATCATCATCAACACCGATAAAGTTAAAACTGCTCCGACCCAATGGTCCGACCTCATGAAACCGGAATTCAAAAACGGCTTCGCAGTTGCTAACCCGGCTCTCTCCGGCACCGCTTACATGTCCATCGCATTGTTGAACAAACAATTCGGTCCTGACTTCTTCAAAGACCTGAAAGCTAACGGCGCTCGCGTTGGTAAAGGTTCCGGCCAAGTTATCGACGATACCGCTTCCGGCGAATTGACTGCTTGCCTCGGCGTTGACTACATCACCAACGCTAAAATCGCTAAAGGCGCTCATCTCCAAATGTGCTATCCGCCCGAACTGCTGATGGTTCCCTCCCCGGTTGCTATCTTCAAAGACACCAAACAACTGGACGCTGCTCAAAAATTTGTTGACTACCTGCTGGGTAAAGAAGCTCAACAAATGGTTGCTAACCAAGGCACCATCCCCGTTCGTGAAGACGTAAAAATCGATCCTAAATTCGGTTTGGTTTCCCCGAAAGTTGCTATCGAAAAAGGTATCAAAGTTAACTACCTCGACATCATCGACAGCAAAGAAAAGATCGTAAAAGACTTCACCGAATTGATGCAAGTTAAAAAATAATCTGTTATTGTAATACTGCTCTAACAGTTGTTAACTAGTTGCGTTAACCCAATGGCAGAACGGAAAATCCGTTCTGCCATTTTTGCAATTTTATATTTACACCGAAAACTTCTGCATTACGCAAAATTTTCTGGAGGTTGTCTTATTTATGGAAAACATTATCAAGGTTGAAGGCGTAACTAAAAGCTACGCTAAACACCAAGTTCACCAGAACTTGAGCCTGGATATCGTACGTGGCGAATGCTTTACCCTGCTTGGTCCTTCCGGTTGCGGTAAAACTGTTCTCATTCGTATGATTGCAGGTCACGAAGTTCCTGATGAAGGCAAAATCAGCATTGATGACACCGTTGTTACCGACAGCGCTACCGGCGAATACATTCCGCCTGAACGCCGCGGCTTGGGCATCGTGTTCCAAGACTATGCTGTTTGGCCTCACATGACTGTTTACGAAAACATTGCTTACCCGCTGAAAATGGAAAAACGCCCCAAAGCTGAAATCGACGAATTGGTTATGCGTATGATTGACATCGTTGGTATGAAAGGCTTGGATAAACGTTTACCCTCCGAACTTTCCGGCGGTCAACAACAACGCGTTGCGTTGGCTCGTGCTCTCGTAGCTGACCCTTCCGTTATGCTGCTTGACGAACCGTTGTCCAACTTGGACGCAAACCTGCGTGAAGAAATGCGCTTTGAAATCAAAGGCCTGCAAGAAAAATTTGGCATCACCGTACTTTACGTAACCCATGACCAAGAAGTTGCACTGGCACTTTCTGACCGCATCGCAATTATGGATACCAACGGCGCTATCCGCCAAATTGGTACCCCCTATGAAATCTTTGAACAACCGGCAGACTTATTCGTGTTCAAATTCATGGGCATTGCAAACTTCCTCCACGTTACCGAAAAAGGCGGCAAGTTCTGCGTTGGCGAAGGCGAACAAGTTGTTCCCTGGGATGCTCCCACCGGCAGCGCTGCTAGCTGGGTAGCTGGCTTCCGTCCTTCCGACGTTACCATCAGCCGTGAAGCTAATGGCCTCAAAGGCAAAATCCGTCGCGCTAACTTCTTGGGCGCAACCATGGACTACATGGTTGAAATCGACGGCGAAACCCTGCGTACCGAACTGGAAACCCACCATGCAATCAACAACAACTTAATGTTTGAAGAAGGCGAAGAATGCTACATCACCTTCAAAGCATTGCACTGGTTCGACGCAAAACAACTTGAGGAGGTGGCTGAATAATGGCTAAAGGCACAATCAAAAAAGATAGCGGTTTTGGCGTTGCTCAACTTATCCTCTTAATTTCCATCGCTATTTTGGTTATCTTCGTAGCATGGCCCGTACTGTTGATTTTGTTCAACGCATTCTTCGTTGAAGGCAAATTTAACAGCTTCGACTTCTACAACGTTCTTACCGAACCCGAAACCTTCCAAGCTTTGAAAAACTCCTTCGTAATCGCTTGCATGACCACCGTTGGTTCTGTAATCGTAGGTACCTTCTTCGCTTGGCTGGTAACTCGTACCGACTTACCTTATAAAACCTTTATGAAGAGCCTCTTCCTCGTTCCCTTTATGCTGCCCTCCTTCATCGGCGCATTGGCTTGGAAAATGCTGCTCTCTCCTCACTCCGGTTACATCAACAAACTGTGGATGGACCTCTTCAACACCACCGAGCCCCTGTTTAACATTTACAGCTACGCAGGCATCGCGCTGGTAGAAGTTATGTACCTGTTCCCCTTCGTATTCATTCAAGTATGCGGCGCGTTGGAACGTATGGACCCCACTTTGGAAGAATCTGCACGTATTTCCGGTGCTGGCCTGTTGACCATCACCCGCAAAATTACCATTCCTCTGGTAATGCCTTCCATTATGTCCGGTGCACTTCTTATTATGTTGTACTCCATGGCACACTTTGGTACCGTAGCAGTTTTGGGTATTGAACAAGGTATTTACAATATCCCGACTCTTATCTACGAAAAGATTCACCAATCTGCAGGCAGCTTCGCATCCATCCGTACCGGTACCGTATTGGCAACCGTATTGATTGCTTCCGCTGCTCTCATCATCTGGACTCAACAAAAAATTCTCAGCAAAGGTCACTACCAAATCATCGGTGGCAAAAGCTTCCGTCCTATGGAACTTAAACTCCGTGGCTTGCGTTACCCCTTGTTGTTCTTCTGCTTGGCTTACATTGGCTTCACCATCGTATTGCCGACCGTTGTAATCTTCCTCGTTGGCGGCGTTCAAACTTATGGCTTGTCCATTTTGGATCCCAACAACCTGTCCTTGGATAACTACAAATACATTCTGTTTGAATATGATGTTACCCGCGACGCTATCTGGAACTCTGTTACCTTGGGTCTCGCAGCAGCATTCATCACCATGTTTGCAGGTGTAATGATTTCTTACGTTATCGTTAAGATGAAAGTAAGAGGCAAAGGCATCCTGGAATTCTTGGGTATGCTGCCCTTCTCCGTACCGGGCTCCGTTATCGCACTGGGCGTAATCCTCGCTTGGAGTGGTCAGTTTGGTATCAACATCTACAACACTGTATGGATTATCCTCGTATCCTACATCGCTCGTTACATGGCGTTCTCCTTGAAAGCGAACTCCGCTGCTTTGGAACAAGTACATGACTCCTTGATGGAAGCTTCTCGTTCCTGCGGTGCTACCATGTGGCAATCTTTGAAAGACATCGTAATCCCGCTGGTTAAACCCGGTATGATTTCCGCTTTCTTCCTTATCTTCTTGCCTGCTCTCCGCGAGTTGACCGTTTCCATTATGCTGTATGCACCGACCACCCGTACCATCGGCGTAGCAATCTACACCTTGAACGAAGACGGTGAAACAGTTATGTCCACTGCACTTGCAGGTATCGCATTGATCCTCATCGTTCTGGGTCAAATGCTCATCAATCATCTTACCAAGAAAGCGAGTGAATAATCGTCATGTCATACATCCGCTTAGTTAACGTTACTAAAAAATTCGGTGATGTTACCGCTGTAGATAACTTGAATATCGAAATCGGCAAAGGCGAATGCTTCTCCATGCTCGGTCCTTCCGGTTGCGGCAAAACCACTACCCTGCGTATGGTTGCTGGCTTTGAAGATTTGAGCGATGGCGAAGTTTGGGTTGGCGACCGCCTCCTTTCTTCTCCTAAAAAACGTCACTATACTCCCCCTGAACATCGTAACTTCGGTATGGTATTCCAAGCTTTCGCAGTTTGGCCCCATATGAACATTTACGAAAACGTTGCTTTCCCCCTGCGCTTGCGTAACCTGCCCTCCGCAGAAATCGACAAACGCACCAAAGACGCACTGACTTCCACCAACCTTTTGAAATATGCTGACCAAAGTCCGGCAGACCTTTCCGGTGGCGGTAAACAACGTGTTGCTTTGGCTCGTGCGCTGGCAATCAACCCCGACGTAATGCTTTTGGACGAACCTCTTTCCTCCCTTGACCCCCATCTGCGTGAAGAAATGCGCTTTGAAATCAAGGACCTGCAAAGAAAATATGGCTTCTCCATTATTTACGTAACCCATGACCAATCTGAAGCAATGGCTCTGTCCGACCGCATCATGGTTATGAAATTGGGTGTAATGCAACAAATCGCTGCTCCCCTTGATATTTACAACAACCCTGTAAATAAATTCGTATTCAGCTTCATCGGCGTATCTAACTTCACCGATATGGAATGGCGCAATGGCCAAGCACACATTAAAGGTGCAGCTAACGCTATGCCTAACGGTATCATCATTCCCGATAAAGTTAAAGGCGAAGAAATCTTCAACTTGGCTTCCCGTCCCACCGAAATTACCTTTACCTCCAGCACTGACCCCAACGGCGTACAAGGCGTGGTACTGCGTAAATCCTTCTTGGGCGAAATCATCGACTACTTGGTACAAGTTGGCGACCAAGAAATTCGTGTACAAACCGGCCGTCGTGACCTCGGTCCTGCAATCGGCGAAGTTTGCTACTTGAACTTCATGCGTCCCTTCTGGTATCGTGTTGACGAATAAGAAGTAAGTACAAAATTAAAACCCGTTATCGCAAGATAACGGGTTTTTTGTTTGCTGTTAAACTTCACGCAGCCTTTTTCTTGGCTTCCTTTTCTGCTTTTTCACGAGCCTTGCGTTCTTCCTCTAAGCGTTTTTTCTCAGCCTTTTCTTTAGCCTTACGCTCTTTCTCTAAACGCTTTTGCTCTTCCTTCGCCTTTTTAGCCTGCTCTTTTTCCAGTTTCTTCTGCTCTTCAGCTAAACGTTTTTGTTCTGCGGCAAAGGCAGCGTCCTTTTTCAGCTTGTCGTTGTAGTTGGCGATAGGCGCCCACTCACGCAGCATCTTCGTGCAAGCCGCAGCGTAGCTTCCCGCATCGGGAGTAATGCCCACAGCGTCTTGATTATACACAGTTAAAAGTTGAATGTCATCGTAATAAATATGTGCGTAGCTACCGTTGTCGTACACTACGAAATAATCCGGGTTGATAGGACCACGTTGGCGCGCTACCCACAAGGAGCCTGCCAACATATAAGCGCGGTATTCTGCCTTGGTACTGCCAATGTCCTGACCAATGTTAAAAGTCCAATCGCCTTCCGTAACGGTAGCAACACCATTATCGTTAAGCACAACCATGGGAGTGATGTCGTACTCTTTCAAATATTTGTTAATGCGTTTTACACGTTCTTCCGGTTCCGGGTGACTGCTAAACAAACCATAATTAGCACCGCCACCCTGCGCAGCCAAATCTTCCAGCTTGCTTGCGGTAATCAGCATTGCGTAAGGGTTGAAGCCTGCTTTCACAGTATTGTAGAAGCCTTCCTTGTCAGCGCCACGTTCATCTGTACGGCTGTATCCAGCAAACAGTGCCTGCTGTGCCGCACCAATAAGACCCATTCCCCCACGACCACCAGTGGCTACGATAAGGGCAAGGGTTGTCCACATTTGCTTTTCAATAGAATTAACAGTATGCTTTTTGGCAACGTGTCCAACTTCGTGACCGATTACCCCTGCCAGCTCCGTATCGCTGGGCATATAATCAATCAAGCCTTTGAAAACGTAGATGAAGCCACCGGGACAAGCCAAAGCGTTGACCTCGTTGCTGTTCAAAACCTTAAAGGAATATTGTATTTCGTTACGTCCGCACACCGCCGCCAAGCGTTGCCCAATATTATTGATGCGTTCCTGCAAAGCGTAGTCCTGCACCACACCGTACTGAGCTTCCAAATAATTGGCGGTCTCGCGTCCCATTTCTATCTCTTGTTCAAGGCTAATCATTCCTGCGTGGGTGGGCGGAGTAATACCAAAGACCACACATAATGCAAAAATGAACGCTACTAAAATCTTTTTCATAGTGCCTCCTTAAACTGCACCCTTACCTTTCATTTGGGCAATTTCTTCCTCGCTGTAACCAAGCTCTGCCAAAACCTCTGCACTGTGCTCGCCAAGACGAGGTGCTCTACGGCGAATGGAGCATTCGTAATCAGAAAACTTCACCGGCGCACCAACATAGCGAATTTTTCCAAGGTCACACTCTTCCGTAAAGAGCATATTTTCTTGGGCAGTCAGCTCCGTTTCGAGGGCTTCTGCTACGTTGAGAACAGGAGTAACGCAGAACTCTGCGCTACCAATCAGTTCCAGCCATTCCGCTTGCGTTTTTTGAGCAAGCTTTTCAGAAATAGTTGCCACGATTTCTTCCTTGTGAGCAAAATCGTACTGGCGCTTTTCAAGTTCAGGACAACCAATCAAATGGCAGAAGCTTTGCCAGAATTTAGGCTCCAATGTGCCAACTGTAAGGTAACGCCCGTCCTTAGTCTTGTAAATATTATAGTAGTGAGCAGTACGCCCAAAGGGTTTGTCCCCAGTTTCCTCGCAACCCCACACACTGCTGATGCCAGTTACCTGCATGCTCAAAGCAGTTGCGTAAAGATTTACGTCAAGGAACTGGCCAATCCCCGTACGTTCGCGAGCAAGGAGCGCCATACAGATTGCACTTAGAGCGTTGAGGGAACTGCCAATTGCAGAAACCTGCACTTCGGAAACGCAGGCACTACCAATATCATCCATAGAGTTCAGCCCCGCCAAGCCGATTACGTTTAAATCGTGGGCAGGCTTATGACAATTTTGCCCGAAGCCGGTAATGGAGCAATACACAATGCGCGGGTTGATTTTCTTAATGCTTTCGTAATCTAAACCGTAGCGTGCCAAATAACCGGGACGGAAGCCTTCGAGGAAAACGTCCGCATCACTCAAAAGCTTGCGTAAAATTTCCTGACCTTCCTCCTTGCGAATATCAATTGCAATGCCACGTTTGTTACGGTTCAGCATCAGGTGCCAGTAGCTCATGCCGTCTTCCTTTTCCGGGAAGAAGCGCCTGGTGCTATCGCCAGCCATATCTTCAACCTTAATTACGTCTGCACCGTAATCACCCAACAGCATACCGCAGTATTGACCGGGCAACCATTTAGAAAAATCTATAACCTTAATACCTTGTAACGCTTGCATAATTTACCTCTCCATAGTTCACAAATTTGCCTTGTCTCACGTGAAACAATTTGACTTTTTGACTTTCGTCTAAATTCCAGTTACTTTAGTTATTCTACAAAAGTAGTTTTTCCCCTGCAACACCTTGCGTGCCACCAAGCGAATGCGTATAATTAATGTAGCATTTATAATTTTGAGGTGGGTTATGCAAACTCGCAAACTAACAACCGCTGCGCTCTTAATCGCCATTGGCACCTTAACTGCGCATCTAATTTATATACCAGCTGGGGTATCCCGCTGCTTCCCGGTACAGCACGCCATCAACGTTATGGCAGCAGTGCTTCTTGGGGCAGAACACGCTACGGCAATTGGCTTCATCATCGCTTGCCTGCGTAATATGTTTGGCACAGGTTCGCTGCTAGCCTTCCCCGGAAGTATGGTGGGGGCTTGCGTGGCAGGCATTCTTTACCAACGCTACAAAACATTGTCCATGGCAGTAGTGGGCGAGATTTTCGGAACAGGCATCTTAGGTGGCTTCCTCGCTTGGTGCATTGCCTACTTTATTTTGGGAAGCAGTGCTGTGGCGTGGTTCTTCATTCCACCGTTCTTAATCAGCTCCATTGGGGGCAGCCTCATAGCGCTCGCACTTTTGAAGAGCGGTGTGCTCCAACATATCGCTATCGTTAATAAAAAATAGGAGTTTTCTTTTTCTATGACATTCGGAGAAATTTGTAATTATTTTTTATATGCCCTTAGCGGTTTTTTCTTTGGCATCTTCGCCTCCCGCTACAGCATCCTTGCCGCACTCAAAATACTTGCCAACGTAAAAGAGCAAGGCGTTTTTAGCGGAGTGCTTGGCTCCTTCCTGCAAGTTGTTTTTATCGCAGTTGCCTTCTTCATCTTCCCTGTGTGGTTCATCACGAGGACGCAGGTTGGCGGCTTCTTCTATTACGCCGTACTGGTTTACTTTTTTAACAAAGGCTACCGCACCTACATCAGCAACAAATAAAATACTTTTCTAAATACTAAACCCTCCTGCACATCGTACAGGAGGGTTTAATTTATGACTTCTTCAAGCATTTAATTTTACCTCTTTCTTTTTTAGCAGTTGCAGTGCTTGCACCACATCTCCTATTGTAAATTCGTTAAGGATGGAAATTTCCTTAGCCATATCTAATTTGGATTGTCTATTTACCTTACGCCCCAAGAGTATTTCATCCAAGCTGCAATCTAAAACTTCTGCCAGCTTCACCAAGTTATCCGTAGTCAAACCAACTTTGCCAGTTTCGATATTGCTCAAATGAGTTTGGGATACGCCAATTGCTCTTGCCAATTCAGTTTGTGCAATTTCTCTTTCGATACGCAAGTTCTTCACTCGACAACCAATTTCCTTTTTATCTAACACTTTCGTCATAGCAATCATTCCTCAATTCTGCTATAATCGCCTCTTATTCGCCTTCTTTCTTAATTTCACATCAAACTTCGTTTACGCTGCCGGTTCCTCTTCAACTACGGGAGCTGCATCGGCTACAACTTGAGCCAATTTGCTACCATAATCGTCGCGACCTTCGTAATCGTTTACACGAACGCGTTCAACTTTGTTAGCGTCGTCGTCAGTACCTTTAATACGGTCAATACGGATTCTGCCAAGCTCAGCTTCGAATTCTTTCAGCAATCTGCTGTCAACGGGGAAGCCTTTTTCAAGAGCTCTGTACAGCATTGCTGCATATTCGTAACGGGTCATGCTGCGATCGCCAGCGAAGTTACCATCGGGATAACCTTCGATGATGCCGCGTTTTTGGAGGCTTTCAACATAGTCGTATGCCCAGTGATTTTCGGGAACATCCGGGAACATAACGGTGTCGAGGAGCGGGTTGCCTTTGCCTGCGATTTGGCTAACCAGTGCAGTCAACGCTGCTACTTGTTCACGCAGGTCTTTAATTTCGTGAGCCATTGCCACACGAGAGTTGCTTACATTATTCTTACGGTCGAGAGCGAAGGTTACGCCTGCACTTACCATGTTGTCGTCATTACCCATGGTACCTGCTACGCTGAACATAACCTTTTCAGTGGGGCGATAGAACGCACCAAGAGCAGCTGCGGTTTCGCCTCTGTAGTTACCAACGCCTGCGCTGAATTGGAGTTTGTCATCAGGATCGAAATCCAGCGGATGAAGTGCTGCCAATGCCGCTGCGCCTGCGCCAACTTTATCCAATCTGCCACCGAGTTTATCCATATTTCTATTGGTTTCCCAAAGTTGGCTACCGTTGATAGCGTCAGTAGAGTTCGCGGAGATTTCGCCGTCAGCTACGCCAGAAATGCGACCATCAGGATTAATTGTTACTAAATT
>CALCUU010000150.1 GCA_937906915.1 uncultured Phascolarctobacterium sp.
CGCTGTCCCCGTCACCATAAAGTTCTAAGGGAATAACACCTGCTTCAAGGCAAATTTCTACACCTTTATCTGCACAATATACTTTTTTATCAGTAGCTACCTCTTGTAACCAGCTTGCCTTAGGCGCTCTGCCTCCTGCAACAACTACATTGGTAGCTTCATATTCTTTAGGTAAAATTACCTCAGCGGAAAACTGAGGTAATTTAAAAATCTTAGTAGCCATTATTTATTTTTAGCGACGGGTTTAATAACAATTTGTCCGCCTTCTTTTAAAACCTTCCAAGTGCAATCGCCGTTTTTATTTTTCAGCCATTCCATGCTGATTTCCAAAAGGAAACGGTTTAAACGCTCTTGAGCATCTTGGGGAAGCAGCAGCTCTTTTTTAGCAGGAGCAGGTGCTTTCGCTTTTAATTTAATTCTTGCACTGGTCTTTTCTTCAGAGTAGATACCGTTTTCAAAGGACAGCTCTTCGCTAAAGCCCTTCAACATATCTTCATCAGAAAGATTTTTTCTAATTTTAGCCATTTATTTTTACCTCTCAATTACAGGTCTAAGTTACGAACTTTACGAGCATTTTCTTCAATAAATTGACGGCGCGGTTCAACCTTATCGCCCATCAAGATGGAGAAAATTTTATCAGCTTCAGCAGCATCTTCCAATTGAACTTGCAAAATAGTGCGGTCTTCCGGGTTCATGGTAGTTTCCCACAATTGTTCCGGGTTCATTTCACCAAGACCTTTGTAGCGTTGGATGTAGGGGTTGCTGTCGCGACCAACCATATCCAATACGCTTTGCAGTTCTTCGTCGCTGTAAGCATAGTGGTGTTTTTGACCCTTGCGTACCAAATAGAGGGGAGGTTGTGCAATAAATACGTGTCCTTCTCTAATCAAGGGTTGCATATAACGATAGAAGAAAGTCAACAGCAAGGTACGAATGTGAGCGCCGTCGACGTCGGCATCTGTCATGATAATGATTTTGCCGTAGCGAGCCTTGTTAATGTCAAAGTCATCACCAATGCCACAGCCAAAGGCAGTAATCATATTACGAATTTCTTCACTGCTCAAAATTTTATCAAGACGAGCTTTTTCTACGTTTAAGATTTTACCACGCAAGGGGAGGATGGCTTGGAACTTACGGTCACGTCCTTGCTTAGCACTTCCGCCTGCGGAATCACCTTCGACTAAGTAAATTTCAGTTTCTGCTGCGTCCTTGCTTTGGCAATCTGCTAATTTACCGGGCAAGCTGCTAACTTCCAGCGCATTTTTACGACGGGTAAGCTCACGTGCTTTACGTGCTGCCATACGGGCGCGGGCAGAGATAATGGATTTTTCAACAATCTTTTTAGCAATGGAAGGATTTTCTTCCATAAATTCGTTCAAAGCATCGCCAACTAAATTGTCAACGATGGGCATAACTTCGCTGTTGCCCAATTTAATTTTAGTTTGGGATTCAAATTGAGGGTTAGGAATCTTTAAGCTGATTACCGCGGTCAAGCCTTCACGCACGTCTTCGCCGCTCAAAGCATCTTCATTTTCTTTCAGCAGGTTATTTTTACGAGCATAACCATTGATGGTTCTGGTCAAAGCTTTGCGGAAACCACTTAAATGAGTACCACCTTCTTCAGTGTTAATGTTGTTTACATAGGTAAAGACATTTTCACTGTAGGTATCGCAGTATTGCATGGCAACTTCTACGATGATACCGTTCTTTTCACCTTCAAGGTAAATAGGTTCAGCGTTGATTTTATCTTTGTTGTTATCAACGTAATTTACAAATTCAATGATACCGCCACCAAAGTGGAAGGTTTCAGTTTTACCGTCTTCACGTTCATCACGCAAGGTAATGGTAATGCCTTTATTAAGGAACGCCAGCTCGCGGATACGCATACGCAAGGTTTCGTAGCTATAAACAAGCTCGGAGAAAATGGTAGCGTCCGGTTTGAAGTGAACGGTAGTACCGGTTTCAGTAGCTTCGCCTTTAACGTAAAGCTTGGTAGTAGTTTTACCTTGCTCAAAAGCAATGCCATAGCACTTACCGTCACGACGAACTTCAACTTCCATGCTTTCACTAAGTGCGTTAACGCAGGTAACACCTACACCGTGAAGACCACCGGAAACCTTATAACCGCCATCGCCAAATTTACCACCGGCGTGAAGCACGGTCATAATAACTTCAACAGCAGGCTTGCCTTCTTTTTTCATCATATCTACAGGAATACCACGACCATTATCACGAACGGTAATGCTATTATCTGCGTGAATGACTACTTGAATATCATTACAAAAGCCAGCTAAAGCTTCGTCAATACTGTTGTCAACAACTTCATAAACCAAATGATGCAAGCCACGAGCAGAGGTACTGCCAATATACATTGCAGGTCTTTTTCGTACTGCTTCCAAACCTTCTAAAACGTGAATCTGATCAGCACCATATTGACCATTTACCGTTGTAGCTTCTTCAATATCAATGTTATTTGCCATGGGTACCTCCTAAAAATTACTATAAATAGCATCAGCGAGGAAATCTTCTTCCACCCGCTTCTTTAATGTCAAAGCAGAAATTGCGGATAAGTAAATCGTATCCTCAGTTAAAATACAGCTGGAACAGCCTTCACCTTCGGATAAATCAACTATCTTATATCTGTCTTTATATTTTTCTACATAATCTTTATAAATTTCAGATTGTGGGTCTCGCAAATTAAAGATTGCGATAATCTCACTGTTTTTTACCATGCAATCTGATCCCAGATGTAAGTACACTTCTATTCCTCCGTAAATAAGCTAGGCTATTTTCATAAATTTTTTCATCTATTTCTTCCGGTCCTTTGCCTGTTAAAAACATCACAGCCATTTGACAATCAAATTCATCTGCGGAGTTAAGGCGTACCTTTTCAAAATAGATATTCTGTAAATTATCTTTAACTGCATTAAAAAGCAGTCTATCGCATTTGTAATAAGTCTGACATTCTTCAAACTTTAGCCAGGGCTGAACCTTTAAAAGCTCAGAAATCTTATATTTTAAAATGTTCTTTTCCTCGCGAGTGCAAACATCACATAAATCATTATTAGATTGAACTATAACTCCACATTTAGCACAAGGCTTATTGTAGGTAACAAGTTCTTCTTTTGCAGCTTCAGCATCTTTAAAATCTTGAAGCTGATTTTTTATTTTGCTGCTCACTTGGAAATTTACTTTTTTTATATTTGCATAGCCTGTAAGCTTGCTATTTATTTTTTTCAGGAACAAAGCCTTCATCATAAAGAGCTCGTTTGCCAAAAGAGAATTTGCCACGCTAACTACAAGGCTATTGCCTTCAATTTTTTGTACGCAGCAATATTTTGCCAAATGCTCTCCACAAATTTCCTGCCAATTTTTCTGTAACAAGTATTCAGCGTATTTTTCTTTTGCCTTAGGAAAAGTTACCTGCTTACCCGTACTTTTACCTTTTTCTCTAAGAACATAGCCTTCGGTAAATAAATTTTGGAAGATTTTTTCAGGTTGCTCCATATTTCTTTGCATATTTAAGCCTTTCTTACAGACCCTTGCATAATTTCAAAATAAGCATTGCCTTCCAGCTCCGGAATAAGCTCCCTGTCATTAACGGTGATAAAGGTTTGCACCCTACCGTCAATAAAAAGCAAAAGCTGAGCACGTCTGCTATTGTCAAGCTCACTCATAACATCATCTAAAAGTAAAATAGGGAACTCGCCAATTTCACGACGCACATATTCCAACTGGGAAAGCTTTAACGCCAAAGCACCACTACGTTGTTGACCTTGGGAACCAAAGGACTTCAAGGACATATCGTTCAAAAGCAAAAGGATATCGTCGCGATGGGGGCCAATGCCAGTATTACCACGCAAAATATCAATGCGTTCACGCTCTGCTAATTTTTGAGTATAAAATATTTCCCAATCCTCAAAATCCTTTTCAGGATAAAGAAGCCCACCATTATTGGCTTTCAGCTCGTACTTAATGGTTAAAATCTCTTTATTTCCCGTAATGGAAGCGTAAATTTCTCCGGCAATTACCTTTAATTTTTCTAAGGCAAGCTGGCGTTTTTTGGCAATGGCAGTAGCCAAGGCAATAAATTCTTTATTCCAAGGCTGCAACTGCAGTGGACTGCCTTCGTTATCGCGAATTTCCTTTAATAATTTATTGCGCTGCTGAACAACTCTATTATATTTAACAAGCAAATCGTAATAGATAGGGTCAGTTTGGGCAATTTGCATATCAAAGAAGCGACGTCTTAAACTAGGCTCGCCCTTTACCAGCTGTAAATCCTCCGGAGAAAACATTACTGCGTTTAAAGAACCGTAATGCTCCTTAGGCTTAACCTTTGTTCCGTCTAAGAAAATTTCTTTCTTATTACGTCCCAACTGTTGAAACTTTTTAATTTTAATATCATGCAAGCCGCTAAAACTATCGTATTCTACGCCAACTGCCATTTCCTTACAGCCAATTTTCAAAAGCTCCTCTTCCGTAAAGGTACGGTGGCTCATGCCAAAGGCGCTGTAAAAAATTGCTTCTAAGATATTAGTTTTACCTTGAGCATTTTGTCCATAAAAAACATTGATCATGGAAGAAAGCTCTAAATTACAGCTGTCGTAGTTACGAAAGTTTACAGCGTAAATTTTATTGATTTTCATTCTTGTACAACAGTTAATTCTACTTGGTTATCAATATTTACCACATCACCGGGACGTACCTTTTTACGTTTTTCGGTTACAAGAACACCATTTAAAGTAATAATGCCGTCTTCAACCATCATAAAGGCTTGTCCACCGGTATCAGCAATACCGGAAAATTTTAATAATTTATCCATGGAAATATATTCAGTGTCAATTACAACTTCAGCTTTTTGCATCTTACACCTCTTAGAATACTACACGTACAGGAGTTACGATGTAGGTATAATCTTCTTCTTCAGTGGATTTTACACATACAGGGCTTAAAGCAGTGTTCATGGAGAAGGTAGCTTCTTCAGATTCAAGATTTTTCAAAATATCAAGAATGTATCTGGAGTTAAAAGCTACATTTAATTGAGCGCCTTCGCTTACGCAACCAATTACTTCTCTACCGGTACCAACTTCCGGACTGCTGGAGGTAATGGTAAGTTCATTATTATCTACGCACATTTTAATAATGCTGTATTCACCTTCAGTTGCAAAAAGGGCAACACGTTCTACTGCGCCAGCCATTTCTTTAATGTTAACGGTAGCTTTAATGGCAAATTGGGGAGGAATAACCTTGCGGTAATCAGGGAATTTGCCTTCAATCAAGCGGGAAACGATGGTTACATTATCAATAACAATCATAATTTGATTATTAAGCAGGGAAATTTGCACTTCTTGAGGCACTTCGCTAGTCAAATTACGAGAGATTTCGCTTAAAACCTTAGCAGGAATAATCATACTCATAGGTTCAGAAGCTTCAATGCCCATGGATTTAATTGCCAGACGGTGGGTGTTAGTACCAACGAAGGTAATTTTTTCGTCTTGGATTTCTACCAAGATACCGGTAAAGAGAGGTCTTGCTTCGTCATTGGAGCAGGAGAAAATAGTTTTCTTAATAAGCTCCTTAATTTTTTCGTCAGCAATGGTAAAGGTTTTATCTGCATTAAATTCAGGGAATTTAGGATAATCTTCTTCGTTCATCAGCAAAAGTTGAAATTCAGATTTACCGGATTCAACCTTAATGGTGTTGTTAGCAGCATTTTTAGAAATGGTAACAGCTTCACCGGGAAGTTTACGGATAAGTTCGGAAAAATGCTTAGCAGAAACTACGATTTCGCCGGGTTTAACAATTTCAGCGTCAATGGTGCAGGAAATTGCCATATTCAAATCCATAGCGATGATTTCTAATTTATCTTCATTGGTTTTAAAGTGAATACCGGAAAAAATAGGGGTGCTGGGTTTAGAAATAATTGCTCTTTGCACAGTTTGGATTGCTTTATTCAGGTTACTTGTATTACAGGTAAAAATCATTTTTACACAGACCTCCTTAAGAATTTACTATTATATTATTTATTAAAAGATAGTCGTATTAGTAGTAATGCTTGTTGATAATGTGGAAAATAGCTTTAAGCCTTTGCCCTACAAGGAGTTTACCTTGTAGATAAGTCTGTTGATAAAGGGAAAAAACTATTCACATCATTAACAGCCAAAAAATCTATTAACATTTTCAAAAAATTATCCACAGATTTTTTCGGAGTTATCCACAAAATATCTGGATAACTTTTATTGTTTCAATAATTCTTGCAAAGTTTTCAGCTCATTTTGCAATTTGCCGTCGGTTTTGCACTTATTGCTTATCTTTTCGTAGGCGTGGATTACAGTGGTGTGGTCACGTCCGCCAAAAAGTTCACCAATGCGGGGATAGGACATATCTGCCAGTTCACGGCACAGATACATGGCAATTTGACGAGGGTAAGCAATGCTTTGAGTACGTTTTTTATTGAAGAGCTCGTCTTTTTTAATGCGGTAGTGGTCTGCAACAGCTTCCACAATGCTTTCAAAGGTAATTTGCTTAACCTGAACCACGTTACCCATTTCGTCTAAAATTCTTTTGGTAATTTCAATGGTAATGGGAACATTCATCAAGGAAGAGTAAGCAACTACTTTGGTGTAAGCGCCTTCAATTTCACGAATGTTGCTGGTAATGCTGGTTGCCAGCAAGGTTAAAACGTCGTTGGGCAGTTCAACATTATCGTTAAAAGCCTTTTGACGTAAAATCGCCATACGTGTTTCCAAATCAGGAGGTTGGATATCTGCGATTAAGCCTTGTTCAAAACGGCTACGCATTCTATCTTCCAAGGTTTCTATTTCTCTAGGAAGCTTATCACTGGAAATAATGATTTGCTTATTGGAATCCTTCAAATCATTAAAGGTATGGAAAAATTCTACCTGAGTTTGTTCCTTGCCCTTCAAAAATTGAATATCGTCGATGATGAGGCAATCTATGTTGCGATATTTTTTACGGAAGGCTTCCGTATTTTTATTGTAAATGGAGTTAATGATTTCGTTGGTAAAGTTCTCACTGGAAATGTAAAGAACTTTCATGGAAGGATTATTTTGTTTAATGCGGTTGCCAATGGCGTGCATTAAATGGGTTTTGCCAAGACCTGCACCACCGTAAAGGAAGAGGGGGTTGTAAGTATTGGCAGGGTTATTGGCAACTTGGGAAGCAGCTGCGTAGGCAAAGCGGTTAGAATTACCCATAACGTAATTTTCAAAAACATATTTAGGATTCAAATTGCTTTCGTCGTTATCGTCTTCCTTTTCGTTTCTAAAAAGGGGACGCATTGCTTCTTCCTCTGTTTTTATTTCGGGAATAATTTGTTTTTCTTCGTTTTCTTCAATTGTATCTATAATCAATCTAAGCTCTTTATTTACAATGGAAGAGAGAATACCTTCAATGGTCTTTGCGTATTTTTCTTCGATTACTTTTTTAAAGAAGTTATTTTTAACTGCAACCTTGTAATAATCTTCGGTAACTTCCAAGGGCATGATGGGATTTATCCATACTTCAAATACTTTCTCGCTAACTGATTCCTTAAACTTTTCTGTGAATCTTATCCAGATTTCCGCCAAATCGTAAGTACTCATCACAATCTTTCCTTTCCTAAAATTAAAATAAAAAATCGGCAGTTCCTTGCAAGGGATTCATCTAAAAAATTGCACTGCCGTTGAATTTTTTACATCTATTATTTATGGTAAATTTTCTTACTTACTATTTTATCAAACTGTGGATAACTTCGCAAATGCCTATTAATCTTTTTTACCGTTAATTGTATAATTGGCAATTTTTGAGAATTTTTTGGCTTAAATACGTGGTTTTTCAATGGTTTTGTACTTGACGAAGAAAATATTTTAAAATATAATATCTTAGTAATACTTTGCATTACTATAACTATGTCAAATTTTATGTCATGCTCAATGCTGACGTTTCGCATATCTTTGCGATGGTGTCGTCATGCTACTGTATGAGTAATATATTTACAGCTATCAATTCAATTAACATAGAATTTGATAAAAATTCTGGTGGATAAGGAGGGAATACTTAATGAAACGTACTTTTCAACCTAACAATCTTAGAAGAAAAAGAACCCATGGTTTCAGAGAAAGAATGAAAACTTTGGGCGGTCGTCAAGTTCTCAAAAGAAGACGTGCTAGAGGCAGAAAGAAATTGTCTGCATAACATTATAAAATAGGTCACGCAAGTGACCTATTTTTTCCATGCGCAGGTGCACAGTTGATGCAGAAAAAACATTTTTCATTCAAAAAGATTAACCGTTTAAAATCGAAAAAGAGTTTTCAAGTTGTGTACAACAAGGGACGCTCAGTTGTAGATGGTATGTCCGTTTTTTACATTTTGCCTGAGCAGGCAGAAGACGTAAAAATTGGTATGGCTGTTGGTAAAAAATTGGGTTGTGCCGTTGTGCGTAACAAAATGAAGCGTCTTATGCGTGAAGTTTTCAGAATGCATAAGATGAGGCTTAAAAAAGGGTATCATATTGTTTGGGTGGCCCGCCGCAAATTGGCGAAGGCTGATTTAAAGACTTATGAGCGTGTTTTTTTAAGACTTGCTAAAAGAGCAGCACTGTTACAAGAGTAAGGATGTAAATAAAATGGCAAAAATTCTGATTATGTTCGTCAGATTTTATCAGTTGTTTATTTCACCGATGTTTGGTCCAAGCTGTAGGTTTTATCCTACCTGTTCTGCCTACGCCATTGAAGCATTACAAAAGAAGGGTGCTTTAAAAGGTTCCTGGCTAACAATCAAACGCTTGCTAAAATGTCATCCTTTTCATCCCGGTGGCTATGATCCTGTTGAGTAAGATAGGTTAATAAATCATAAAAGACAATTACATTATTTCTAAGGAGTAGTGATATTTTGGACTTCCTCAGCGATCTCGTTCAACAAGCGCTTACTTTCTTGTATGGCGTTACTGAAACTTTGGGTATGCCCAGCTACGGCTTGGCAATTATTTTGATGACCGTTATCATCAAAATTGTTTTGTACCCCCTTACTAAAAAACAAATCGAATCCATGAAGGCTATGAATAAAATTCAGCCTAAAATGAAAGAAATCCAAGCTAAGTATAAAGATGACAAACAACGCTTGAATTTGGAATTAGCTAACCTTTATAAAACTGAAGGCGTTAATCCTCTTTCCGGCTGCCTGCCTTTGATTGTACAAATGCCGATTATGATTGGTATCTTCTACGGCATTCGTGATTTCCAATATGTTGGTCCTTCCAACTTCCTGTGGATGGAAAGCATTTCCAATCCGGACCCCTGGTACATTCTGCCGATTCTTTCTGCAGTAACTACCTTTATCCAATCCAAACAAACCATGCCTGAAGGTGGCGGTGCGCAAGGTAAAATGATGCTTTACTTCATGCCCTTGTTCATTGGTTACATCAGCTTCACTTTCCCCGCTGGTCTTGTAATTTACTGGGTTGTAATGAACATTATGCAAATTGCTCAGCAAGCTATGATGAACAAAGCTGCTGCGTCTAAATAAGAATATTAGGAGTTGTTTAAGATGGCTTTTGTAGAAATGACTGCTAAAACTGTTGATGAAGCCGTTGCCAAAGCTCTCAAAGAATTAAACATTACTGCTGATGAAGCTGTAGTTGAAGTTCTTGAAGAAGGTAAAAAAGGCTTCCTTGGCATGTTCAGTAAAGATGCTAAAGTACGTGTTACTGCTAAAGAAGTAGCTGCTCCCGTAGTTGAAGAAATTATTGTGGAAGAAGTTAAAGTAGAAGCAGAACCCGTAGTTGAAGAAACTGTTGTTGAAGAAGAAGCTCCTGCTGCTAACGAATATGTAGCTCGCGAACCGAGAAAATACGTTGTAAACGACGAAGCTATCGCTAAAGCAAGAGAATTCCTGCAAAAAGTATTCAACGCAATGAAAATTGAAGTTGTTATGGAAAAATTCG